>NZ_OMWD01000032.1 GCF_900314695.1 uncultured Methanobrevibacter sp.
TACTTTTAAATTAAAAATAAAGAAAAATTAGAAAAGAAAATAATGTTTCTCTTCAAAAATTTTTTTGATCAAAATCAATTAAGTTTTTGAAAGAGCCATTCGAAAAAAAAATAAAAAAAAGGATAGAACTCATAAGTTACTATCCATCAAGCATTTTAAATTTGGGATTCCAAAACTGTTAGGGCATTTAACAGAACATATTTTGGAATTTTCAACAAACATATCAAACAACAAACAATTTTCGTCACAATCTATGTCTATTTTTACATCATCACTTTCCAAGCACTGTTTCGAAATATTTAGAACTTCAGATGCACGGGAAACTAAGACAAAGGTGGGGAAATTAAAGATGTCAACTCCCAGATAGATGCCATTTGAAATTCCAAAGTCCGCACAATATCCATTTCTACCATCAACTTTACCTACAAAGGTATCGTTTACCTCATCATAACTTGATATTAATCTTTTTTTCATTATATCAACCTCACATATACTATTACCAATATAACTTATATAATAAACCTAAGAGCATCTGAAAAGTAATATAAAAACTCAATAATGTAAATAACTTAATTTTAATGCAATAAAATTGATTTAATATTAAAAAATTGATTTAGCAAAGTATTATAACAAGATAACATATATTATACTATATCAATAAAAAGGTGTCCCGATTGATTGAAGAGACAGAAGAACAGATAGCTCTCGAAGCTGAAATAAAAGATCAAGCCCAAAAATTTATCGCATATCTGAATTCAACCCTTCCAGAAAGCATGGAATTGGAATATGAAGGATTTTACAGAAGAGGATTTTTTGTAAGCAAAAAAAGATATGCAGTAATTGAAGATGGAGAGATTATAGCTAAAGGATTGGAATTAGTCAGAAGAGACTGGGCACCAATTGTTAAAAAAACCCAAGAAGCTGTTTTAATGGCCATATTAAAGGAAGGAGATTCTAATAAAGCCATCAAAGAAGTTAAAAAAGTATTCAAAAGAATCAAAAATGGTGAAGTGGAAAACAAGGAACTGATTATCCACACACAAATCACCAAACCCCTTGACCAATACAAGCAGGTTGGACCACATGTTGTTGCTGCAAGGAAAATAGAAGAACATGGCATTAAAGTCACACGAGGAACCATTGTACAGTATATAATCGTAAGAGGAAAAGGTTCTATTAGTCAGCGTGCAATACCTTATGAGTATAGTGAAGGATATGCATATGACAAGGACTATTATATCAATAATCAACTTATTCCCGCAATTGAAAGAATCATGTATTCATTCGGATATTCCAAAAAGGATTTGCAGGACATGTCACGGGGCGAAGTCCAGCAAAGTCTAGATGCATTTTTCTAAAAAAATATATAACACATCACCACCAAAATTAAAAGTATATGATTAATAATGATGAACGTGTTGTTTTCTTTGACGTAGATGGTACTCTGCTTGACACATCTGATTTTGCTGAAACTGCAAGAAAAGCAGCTATTGGATTGATGGTTGATAACGGATTACCATTGGATAAAGATGAAGCATATGGTGTTTTAAAGACTATAATTCGAGAAAAAGGATCAAATTACGGAAGACACTTTAATGTATTGACCCAAGTTGTTCTTGGCCATGAAGATCCTATGCTTGTAGCACTAGGAATGATAACCTACCACAATGTTAAAATGGCACTTTTAAGACCATTTCCCGAAACAATAAATACATTGATATATTTAAAAAGCCAAGGTTATCGTTTAGCAGTTATTTCAAACGGCATTACAATCAAGCAATGGGAAAAATTAGTTAGACTTAACGTACACTCATTTTTTGATGCGGTAATAACCTCCGAAGAAGTCGGGAAAAACAAACCGCAAAAATTGATTTATGATGTTGCACTTAGAAAAATGAACGGTAATCCTGAAAAATCTGTAATGATTGGAAATAAGTTCAAAGAAGATGCATTAGGTGCTGTTAATGCTGGAATGAGTGCTATTCTTGTAAATTCAGACATTACTGAAGAAGACAGAGAATACATAAAAAAAGAAAAATTAGACATTACAATTGCTGAAGATATTGGTGATGTAAAAACAATATTATAAATCACCAATCCAAACTATTTTTTAAAATTCCAATTCCAAAGTCACAGGACAGTGGTCGGAACCGTAAATTTCATTTAAAATTTTAGCAGATTTTACATTATCCTTAATCTCTTCATTAACATAGAAATAATCCAATCTCCAACCGGCGTTCCTTTCACGTGCGCGAGTTCTGTAACTCCACCAAGTAAAGTTATTTTCACCTTCATCAAACATTCTAAACGTATCAACAAAACCGGCCTTTTCAAGTTCATCCAGCCATGCACGTTCTTCAGGCAAATAACCTGATTTTCCTTCACAATTTTTAGGGTTGTAAACATCAATAGGATTATGAGCTATATTATAATCACCAGTAATGACAATGTTTTTTCCCGCATTTTTTAGCTCAACCAGCTGCTCCAATAATGCATTGCAAAAATCAACCTTAAAATCAAGTCTTTTTGCATTCATGCCACTGTTTGGAAAATAAATATTATATAAAATAAAATCAGGATATTCGATTTTTAAAACCCTGCCTTCACTGTCAAGATTTTCTACACCAAGACCTTTAGTAACCTCAACAGGTTCTATTTTTGAATAGGTTCCAACACCGCTGTATCCTTTCTTTTCAGCTTCATTAAAATACTGTTCATATCCATCGACATCAGCCAATTTCTTGGGAATTTTATCTTGGGTAGCCCTAACTTCCTGAAAGTTAATAATATCTGCATCAGTATTGTCAAACCAGTCCCAGAATTCATCCTTTTTGGAGACTGCCCTAATACCATTAACATTCCAAGAAACCAGCTTGATTGACATTATAATCTAACTCCTTTATCAAGAGGCACTTCACGAAGCCAGTTAATATCACTTTTGTAAAGCATACGAATATCCTCTACACCATATCTAATCATGGCAAGCCTTTCAATACCCATACCGAAAGCTAAAGCAGGTTGATTGATGCCTAATGGTTTTAATACTTCTGGTCTGAACATTCCAGCACCACCTAGTTCAATCCAGCTGCCTTTTTCTTCCAAATAAATTTCAGATTCAGTAGATAAATAAGTATAAGGGAAATAAGCAGGTCTGAACCTTACTTCAAAACCTAATTTTTTATAGAATTCCTTCAATGTTCCTAAAAGATTTTGGTAACTGATATCCTCACCACAAACAAGGCCTTCAACCTGATGGAATTCAGGCAAGTGTTTATAATCAAAAGTTTCTCTTCTAAATACTCTACCTACAGAAAACATTTTAATTGGAGGCTCATGTTCAAACAGATGTTTTGTTGAAATTCCTGTTGTGTGTGTTCTCAATACGCTTTGGCGTGCAATGTCTTCACTCCAATCATATTTCCAACCGATTGAACCTGTATCTGCACCTGTTTCATGAGTTTCAGCAGTAAGCTTTACCAAATCATCGTCAGGCAAATCACAAGTCAAAGGATTTTTAAGGTAAAATGTATCCTGCATTTCACGAGCAGCATGATCCTGCGGTTGGAAAAGTGAGTCAAAGTTCCAGAATGCAGATTCCACATATTCACCGTTGTCTTCTGAAAAACCCATATTTAAAAAGATTTCCCTAATTTCATCAATGATTACTCTTAAAGGATGTTTTTTACCAGCAAAAACTGTTGGCGCTTCTGCATTAATATCATATGGACGATATTCTAAACTTTTCCATTCTCCTTCTTTTAAATGTTCATGGGTTAATTGGGTAGCCTGTTCTTTGATAGTGAAACCATGTTTAAGAATTTCTTCACCTTTTGGCAATATTATAAATGAGTGTGATGTTTCTTTTTTAATATTTAAAATATTTTTCCTACCAGTTAATTTTTTAAATCCTTCCCTTAAATCATCTGTGAAAAGTTTAACTCCATCAGCATTAGCTTTAAGATAATCGAGAACCTTTTCGTCGACTCCTGCTTTATTGGCAAAATCCATACCTACATCAGTAATATTGACTACTCCCTTATCGATTTGAGCCCAATTTTTACGGCGCAACCAACCAAGAGCAATATTAGCTTCTTTTTTGTCCATACCTGTTTCGGAAGCCAAATCCTTCATGTGGATTTCTCTTTTTTCAGCCAATGCATCCAATATTTTTCTTTCAGGAAGTCCGTTTTCAGCATATTCTAAACCGTCATCGGTTAAGGAATAGATTTCCTGAACTTTTTTGTTTACTTCAATTATATCCTTTGAAGCAAGTGATCCTGCCGCACTCATAACTGATTTGATATCCATGCCCGTATTTACAGATATCTGCATAGGAGTACTTACAGGATTAGCTTCCAGTTGTTTTAAAAGTTTCTTTTCATATATATGTAATTCTTTAATGGTTTTTTCAATATCATCACTCATTTAAACACCATGATTTATAAATTGATAATATAATAATATATGTTTAAAATGATTTATAAAGATAGTGCTAATCTTGAATTACGACAATTTTATCAATACATGAAAAAAGAATTTGGGTCAATGTTTACAGCTTTTGTAAATTTTCTATTGTTTTATTTAATTCTTTGACTATTATTTTCACACACTCTTCGGCTTCATCATCCAATCTGAAAGGGTCTCTTGCAGATACTTCAAAGCATTCTAAAATCTCGTTTACTGCAATTGTACCAGCCACATTAATTCCCTTATTTTTTAGGATTTTGTTAACACATCCGTTGGGACATCCATTAACCGCAACAAGAGGATACTTTTTAAGCATTTCATCATTTTTGCCTTCAATATCTGCTGATGTTGAACCCATGCAAATGGATATTACATTTTCATTGTCTTTTTTACAGTCCCCAACTGCAACACGAGACACCAATCCATTGGGACTCATTCCGTTGCATGGGGCAAATGCAATTTTTTCCGCCATATTATCATCAATCAATTTATAAATTTTAAAACCTTTTTCTTTTACTATCAAAATCAATTAGCATTGCTAGAACCTTTGATTTTACCAACATTTATACTATTTCATCACCCTTTTAAGTATGAAAAACATTGCTTTTGAAAATAGTTTCTTCAATGGATTTAATTTGATTTCAGGAGAAAAATCACTATTAATCAAATCAGTTTTTATCCAATATTGCTTATCCGCTTCCATGGAATTTTCTGAATGTGCCAAAGTTCTCCAAACATTATAAAAGACAATATCACCTAATTTTGGATTGTGCAATTTCCCTGATTCAACATCACCACCAAATTTTTGTGAAATCTCATTGATGTTTTTTGAATCGATTGAATTCTTTCCGCCACATGCATAAGTAATCTTATATGTCTTGTTTATGCCCCAATGCCTTAATGTTTCATCAATATATTTGGCCACATCCTTTTGACCGGCTCCGGCCGTGGATACGATTACCAAAGCTTTTTTAGTGAAAAATTCAGGCCTGTGATATACATAGGCGGTATGGTCAAAGAAATTCTTTAAAAGAGCAGATACATTCATGGCATATACAGGACAGGCTATAATGATGCCATCCGCCCATCTTATTTTATCAAGAATTTCCTTAATTTTATCATAGTGAGGGCATTTTTCTTCACTTTCCAGAATGCATTTAAAACAACCATTGCAAAACGGAATTTTTTCCTTCATCAGATGGATTTCCTCAAAATTCCCGTTAAGATTCTTTTTTGCCTGTTCAACCATTTTCCAGGTATTTTTACGTCTCGGCGAACCGTTGATAATAACATAATTCATAATTACAACTCCTTAAGTTGAGTATCCAAAACTAATTTTTCCCTATATTCAAATCGTTTGTCAAATTCATCAACATCACTCTGATTAACATCAAACACATCCGGATTGTGAAATATTCCCATTTTACTTTCAGGTTTTGTCTCATTCAGCATCTTTATCATGAAAAAGGGACATTCATCTGTGGTATCGGTTCCCTCTAGAAAAATATTATAATTCGATGCACTTTCAAAGCCAAATCTTTGATAGTAATTTTCATCACCAACTACAAAAACGAATGGTATATCTTCTTTTTTTGCAAGATCAAGAGTATAATCTATTAATTTTGAACCCAAACCCTGATTTTGATAATTCTCATGGATTGATATTGGACCCAATATGGCAGCATCAACTTTTTCATCATCATAATCAATCAGACCCCATGAATAATTGATATGGCCAATAATTTCACCGTCACATTCGATTACATAAGCCAATTCACTAATGAAAGATTTGTCGTTTCTTAAATTATGAACAATGTAATGCTCAAATGCTCCCGGCCGATAGATATTCCAAAAGGAGTTTCTTACCATCTCTTCAACACTTAAATAATCATTTTCATTTTCCAATCTTATCATGATAACATTACCTCCTTACAGAATCATAAAGCAGTTTAATATGCTCTTGTGACTTGCCACATAACTCATCAACGAACTTGGCATCATCTTCGGGGTAATTTATGATATAATGCTCATAGAGCAAAAACAGCCCATACTTGTAGAATGATTCTGCAAGCTGTCTTGAGTCAACATCCTCCCTGATCAACCTTTTAGATTTCATTAAATCGAACAGCACAATCCAGCCGTTGACTGCCTCTTCAATTATGCTTTTTTTAAGAAAATCCCTTATTTTATCATTGTGATAGGATTCTATCAGGATTATTCTTGTGATTTTAGACATTTTTTCATCTTTCAGCTGTGATGCAAAGGCGTTTAAGCCGGCATTGTAAAAATAGTCAAAGCTTATGTCCAGATTCGCACTTGCTTCATTGAGTGGAATCTCCTCAGACAGCATCTTATCAATGTAATAATTTAGAATTGAATCCAAAATAGCTTCCTTACTTGGATAATGATTGTAAATGGAGCTTTCCTTTATTCCAACCTCTCGGGCAATCTGGCGAATCGATACACCATCATAACCACGCTCTGAAAACAAATCAACTGAAACGTTGAAAATTTTTTCCTTATTATTGACTTTCATATCATCACAACTAACAGGTGTTAGTTATAAATATATATTACAATTATATAAAACTAACGATTGTTAGTTTAAAAAATAATAAAAAAAGGAGTTATTCGAAATGGGATTTCAAATAACTGACAAATATTGAAGCTGCTGTTAAATCTGCAGTGGTTCCAGGATTATATTTATTTTTAAACATATAATCATCAAATTCACTAACCCTATCGATGAAGTCTGGTGAATCCTTCATTTTAAGCAAATCTCTGGTCATCAAGGATATCTTGAGCGCTTCCTCATCACCATATTTTCTAGATATTAATGTATCCGGAACATGTGACAGAATTGTTAAAAATGTTAAAAGGCAAGCATCATTTTGGGATTTTTCTTCCCTGAGATTGTGGTAAGTCGGATAGCCTATCTCAAAAACGGCAGGCATGTCAGAGGTCATTTCACGGGCAAGCATATCCCAGGGAGCGGAAATCTTCAATACATCAAACATTGTTTGACCGTTTTCCCTTAACTCCTGTTTTGCATTGTCGCTTGCAACATCATACTCATCCTGGTCGCCCATTCCACCGGCATCTGCAATATTTATTGCATCATACAAATCACAGGCATCATCAACAGACGTATTTCCCATCAACAATTTGATATTTTCACGAATATCATCAAATGAATCACTTATTGATGCTGCAACAGCAATAGGTGTTGTCATCATAACAATACCAAGATTGGTGTTGTTTTTAATCCATCTGTCGGTTTCAGCTACAGCCTGTAAAATATATTTGCCCAATTTTGGATTGTCAACATCCACATCAGTACATGCTTCGCGAATGGTATCTCCAATTACGATTCCACTTATTACAAAGTCCTCAAAGACCATATCATCATAATCTCTAGTCCTGTGGACATTACCTGGCTTTGGATATCCGCTCACTTCAAGTGCTGATGCAATTTGAGCTATTTTTGCAATTTCATTAGCTTCCATTTATATCATCTCATTCAAAAGTAAATATGGTGCGAAATTAGTGATTATCAAGTCTGCTCCAGCACGTTTAATTGAAAGCAAAGCTTCCAAAATTGCTTTTTCTGTTAAAAAACCTTTTTCAATGGCTGCCACAAGCATTGCATATTCTCCACTTACATTATATGCAACAAGAGGCAACATGAACTCATCCCTAACCATGCGCACAACATCAAGGTACGGCAACGCAGGTTTGACCATTAAAAAGTCACATCCTTCAATCACATCAAGTTCACATTCGCGAATTGCCTCAACTGCATTGGCAGGATCCATCTGATAGGATTTTCTGTCTCCGGCATGAGGAGATGAACATGCAGCAACCCTGAACGGTTCATAAAATGCTGAGGCATATTTTGCAGAATATGACATAATCATTACATTATAAAATCCATTTTCATCCAATGTTTCACGAATTGCCTTGACTCTACCATCCATCATGTCTGAAGGCGCTACAATATCCGCACCAGCCTGTGCATGTGAAAGAGCAACTTTAGCAATATACGGTAGGGATTCATCATTTAAAATCTCGATTCCATCATCAGTATCATCATTTTCAACTATCATTCCACAATGACCATGTGAAGTGTATTGGCATAAGCACACATCAGTGATAACGACCAGGTCTGTTTCCTTTTTAAGTCTTCTAACAGCTTTCTGCACAATTCCTGTAGATGAATAGTCAGGAGTTGCAATTTCATCTTTAGTATCTTCAGCAGGAATTCCAAATACAATAATTGATTTCAATCCTTTTTCTTCCAATTGTTTAGCAAATTCAACTCCACTATCCAAGGAATATCTATATTCACCCGGAAGAGAGGAAATCTCCTCTTTTTCATCACCATTGAGCTCTTCCTTAAAATAAATCGGATAAATCAAATCTTCTTTTTCAAGTTTGGTTTCACGAACAATATCTCTAATTTTGGCATTCTTTCTAAGTCTTCTCATTCTTGTAGTCGGAAATTCCATAACAATCACTCAAATATCAATTACTTATACTTTTTATCAATCAACATATATAGAAATTTTGAAAAAAATTCATATCATACACAATATTGATTTTGATTAAACTGTTTTAAGTTTCCAACAATGCAAAAATATTTGTGAAAATTTAAATGTTTAGAATACAAATATACCATCAATTATCATAAGAGGCCAAATTCATGTCAAATTCTATAGGAGAAAAATTCAGAATAACAAGTTTCGGGTCAAGCCATGGAAAGGCTTTAGGTGCCGTTGTCGATGGATGTCCTGCAAACTTAGAATTAACCGTTGAAGATATTCAAAAAGAACTGGATAAAAGAAAACCTGGAACAAGCAGTGTTACAACACCCCGAAAAGAAGGAGACGAGGTCCAAATACTGTCTGGAATTTTTGAAGGAAAAACAGATGGAACCCCAATTACAGGTGTTGTTTTCAACAAAAACCAACATTCTAAAGATTATTCAATGTTTAAAAATACTCCTCGCCCATCACATGGTGATTTTGGCTGGATGATGAAATACGGAAACTACGACTATAACGGAGGAGGTCGTGGAAGCGGAAGAGTGACTATTGGTCATGTAATCGGAGGAGCAGTAGCTAAAAAGCTCCTTGAAACAAAAGAAATTGAAATCATATCCCACGTTACACAAATCGGAGACATCACCGCAGACCCGCAAGATTTCAATGCAATAAAAGAAAACATAGAAAAGAATCCCATTCGCTGTGCTGATTTAAAAGCTGCAAAAGAAATGGAAGATTTGATTATTTCAAAAAAAGAGGAAGGCAATTCTGTTGGAGGCATTGTGGAAACAATAGCCATTGGAATCCCTGCAGGTATTGGAGAACCTGTTTTTGAAAGACTGGATGGAGACCTTGCAAGAATATTAATGAACATAGGTGCTGTAAAAGGTGTTGAAATAGGTCTTGGATTTGACGTTGCAAAGCATCTCGGTTCCCAAATCAATGATGAGTATCAAATTGAAAATAATCAGATAACAACAAAAACAAACAATTCAGGTGGAATAATTGGTGGAATGAGCAATGGAATGCCAATCATATCCAGAATTGCAGTAAAACCTACACCATCAATTTCCAAATGTCAGGATTCTATTAATCTGGAAAAAAGAGAAAATGAAAAAATAGAAATTAAAGGCAGACACGACCCTTGCATCTGTCCTAGAGTGACTGCTGTTGCAGAATCCAGCACTGCAATTGTTTTGGCAGATCATATGATTCGTTCAGGATTTATTCATCCGACAAATTTAAAACATTAATTTTTTCTTTTTCTTAATATTGAAAGTTCATCAAACTCGTTATTTTTAAATGCGAGTTGATATGAATTTTTTCTTTCACTGTCATACAATGTATGGCTGGTGCTGTGAGCATGTGATTCTGTATCCTTAAGTGAGATTATTCTAAATCTTTTAGGATTTTTATAGTTAACATTGAATGACAATCCATCAAAAGCGGCAATTACTTTAACGCCAGTTTCTTTAGAAATCTTTTTGGCTTCAGTAACAGGATTTGAAGAAATCATTTTAAGACCCAAATGAGTCATTACAGCAACTTTCGGTTTTACTTTATTTATCAAGTCAATGAAATTGCGAGAACACATATGCCCATTAATGGTTCTGTTACCCGGCCTCAATACACTAGCTATTAAAATATCCGCACCTTCATGACATTCACCCAATTCATCAAAGTATCCAGTATCAGAAGTGTAAGATACCTTAAATCCATTGTAATTTAGTTGAAAGCCGACACCTGCAGGGTCGCCATGTTGAGTTTTTGTTCCCTTTACTTCAATGCCATCGGCTTCAACAACCTCATCAGGCTTTAAAAGCACAGTATTGGACTTGGATTGATGATAAGCGGAAATGCATGGACCCCATTTTTCAAAACCATTCAAAACGCTTGTACTTCCAAAAATGGTCCCATATCTTCTGGTCATTCCTTTAGTCATAGCTTCAATAAGAATTTCAGCATCATTATAATGGTCAGTGTGTGCATGAGAAACAAATACTCCACTTAGATTGCGGGGATCAAAACCGAACTGATAAGTTCTTATAAGAGCTCCTGGTCCAGGGTCAATATGATAATTTTTTCCATTGATATTATCAATTCTAAACCCTCCAGTCATCCTTCTTTGAGAGATAGCGGAAAATCTTCCACCACCACTTCCTAAAAATGTCAATTTCATTTTAATCCCATCATATTGAACATAGAATAACATCACATTTCAGAGGAGACTTGTCTTTTTTAAGACATAAATCCTCATTATCTATAGTGACTTTATCTCCAATTTTAACATCATTGCTTTCTGTAAACATTATGACATTTTGACCAGGTGCGGCCAATTGTTTCCAATTTCCATCCATTGCCTGTGTTTTATCATTTAATTGAACATACAATATATTTCCATCAATGGAAACAACTTTTCCAATGTCACCATCATTGATGATTTTTTTGGCCAATTCTATTTCAATGCTTTGTTGAACAATCTGTTCGGTTAAAGTCTGTCTGAACTTAGCCAATACTTTTACATCATTATCAATAGTTACGTTCAAGTGTCTTTGAGCTTGGGATTCGTCAAAATTAGGTTCTTGTTTTAAAACATCACAATTAATACCGACAGTAGGGGTTTTAGCGGCTACTTCTCTTAAAATTTCTTCAAACATTTCTCCCTTGGATTTCAAACTGGAGGAAGGTTTTAATCTTTTTGAAATTAAACGTTCAGCCATCTTCTTGGCAAAATTATTACCAAAAATAACTATACCTGTTTTGCCGGAAGTACGTGATGTCACTTCAGAACCTATCAATTCAACCAATTGATAACCGTTACTTGTTCCGTAAACCCTTCTACGTTTTGTTTCAAAGGTTCCTTTGGTGCTCACTTCACCTCTAACACAATTGCCAACTATTTTTAACTTAGTTGCATCGTCAGTAATTTTTACAGAAATTCCCAATTCATCAGCCCTTCTTTTAAATTCACCATCAGAACTGATGTCACCATTATACAATTCCTGTTCCAATATTTCTAAATTTTCCTTATCACCGAAATAACCTATTTTCCTTTTATCCGCTGCCATTACACATCCTTTTTTTCCAATGTAAGCAATAATTAAGCTCATATAATTCCCCTTGATACCATATATCATAATTTCAAAAAATTATAATATCAA
Organism: uncultured Methanobrevibacter sp.; assembly: GCF_900314695.1. Classification (NCBI taxonomy): domain Archaea; kingdom Methanobacteriati; phylum Methanobacteriota; class Methanobacteria; order Methanobacteriales; family Methanobacteriaceae; genus Methanobrevibacter; species uncultured Methanobrevibacter sp. Next base: position 12,173 of record NZ_OMWD01000032.1, read on the forward strand.
AAATTTATTATTTATATATAATTATAGTTATCCTATATTATATAGTTTAAGAGAAAATCAGAATTTTTCAAAAAATTCCACATTTATTTTTTAGATAGTATCTGTTCAAGTTTAATAAAAATAAGTGATTTAAAAATTTTTAAAAAAGCGATAAGTGTAAAATAATGGCCGAATGTGTTAAATCAAACAACATATTTAAATATTAATATAACATATATTATAATTATAATAATTGTTAATTATTTATCATTATGAATCAGAATAATGTTTATAATATTAACAAAAAGAATAAGGAGAAAAACTTATGAAAGATCTCAATAAGATGTTTAAACCTGAATCCGTGGCTGTTATTGGTGCATCCAATACACCTGGAAAAGTAGGATACATCATTGTCGATAACCTCATCAATGATGGATTTAAAGGCGAAATATATCCAGTAAACCCAAAGGGTGGAGAGATTTTAGGAAAAAAAGCATATGCAAACATAAAAGATATACCTGAAAAAGTAGACTTGGCAATAATTACCATACCAGTTAAATTTGTAAACCCAACTGTCAAGGAATGTGGTGAAGCTGGCGTGGAAAACATGGTTGTTATTACTGCAGGTTTCAAAGAAGTAGGAGAAGAAGGTGCTAAATTAGAAGCTGAATTAACAGCACTTGGTGAAGAATACGGTATAAACATTATTGGACCAAACAGTTTAGGAATAACTGATTCACACACTCCATTAAACGGATCATTTTCACAAATGATGCCACCAAAAGGAAACATGGCATTCATTTCCCAAAGTGGAGCTATGATGGTAGCTATTATCGATTGGAGTGTAACTTCAGGAATTGGATTCAGTAAAGTAATCAGTTTAGGAAACAAAGCTGGTGTAACTGAAATTGAATTATTACAATACTTGGCAGACGATGACGAAACCAATGTAATCATCTGTTACTTAGAATCAATTTCCGATGACGACGACTTCGTAAGAACCATGAGAGAAACAGCTCATAAAAAACCTATTATTGTTCTTAAATCAGGTTCAAGTTCAGCTGGAGCAGCAGCTGCATCTTCACACACAGGTGCACTTGCAGGAAGTGACCTTGCATTCGACACAGCATTCCATCAATCCGGAATTATGCGTGTAGAAACCATGGCTGAATTATTTGACCTAGGTTTAGCATTCTCCAAAGCACCACTTCCAGAAGGAGATAATGTAGCAATTATTACCAACGCTGGTGGTGGAGGAGTATTAACCGTAGATGCAATGGAAAAAGCTGGCTTAAACCTCGTGCAATTTGATGAAGAAACCACTGCAAAACTAAAAGAATGCGTAACTGAAGAAGGAAGTGCTAAAAACCCTATCGATGTATTAGGTGATGCACCAGTAATCAGATACAAAGAATCATTAGAACTTGTTTTAGGTTATGAAGATGTTGACAGTTTAATCGTTATGGTATGTCCAACTGCATCTGCTGACCCTGATGGAATTGCAGAAGCAATCATTGAAGAGAAAAATAAATTTGAAAAACCTGTTATTGTCGTTAATATGGGAGGTCCATCATTTGAAGCCGCAAATGATGTTTTAAGAGAAAACGGTATACCAACCTACGTATTCCCTGAAACTGCTGTAACTGCTCTTGAAGCAATGGTTAGATTCAAAAGATTAGAAGAAAGAACCTATGATGATGTAGTTGAAAAAGTAGATGATGTTGACAAAGATGCCGTTAAAGCAATATTTGATAAAGTCAAAGCTGATGGAAGAGACACATTACTTGGTAGTGAAGCTTATGCAGTAGCTGAAGCTTATGGAATTTCCGCAGCACCTATCAAATTATCCACATCTGCTGATGAAGCTGCAAGTTTGGCAGAAGAAATGGAATTCCCTGTTGTACTTAAAATCGCATCCGATAAAATTTTACACAAATCAGATATCGGCGGTGTAAAAGTAGGAATCTCCTCAGCTGAAGAAGCAAAAGCAACCTATGAAGAAATTATTGCAAACGCTAATAAAGCACACCCAGATATTGTTCCTGATGGTGTAGAAGTACAAAAAATGATGGATTCCGGTGAAGAAGTCATTGTAGGTATGATTCGTGACAAACAATTTGGTCCTATGATTGCATTCGGTATGGGTGGAATCTATGTAAACCTTATTGAAGACGTTTCATTCAACCTTGCAAAAGGAATGAGCTCTCAAGAAATTGATGAACAAATTAATTCAACCAAAGTATCCAAATTACTTGAAGGATACAGAGGTGAAGCTCCTTGTGATGTCGAAGAAGTTAAAGAAGCTATTAAAAGAGTAGCTAGATTAACCTTAGACTTCCCAGAAATATCTGAGTTAGACATTAACCCAATCTTCGTATACGAAGAAGGTTCATCTGCACTCGATATTAAAATCAAATTATAATTTCTCATACGAGAAATTACTCTTTTTTTATTTTTTGAATCATTTATTATAAGTGATTTTATGAATGGTGAAATTGATTTAGAACTTTATACTATTTCTATAATTAGATTAAACAACACTTTAGAAAAATTAGAAACTTCACAAAATAATGATGACATTAAAGAAATGTTCAAAGAAAGTTGTAGGGATTTTGAAGAGTTATATAAAGATATCATTTCTGATTTAAATGGAGAAGAAATACAGTTTAATGATTATTATCTATTTTTTGAAAACGGAAAACAGGTGTTTCCGCAGTATATTGACGCTTTGAAAAAAATTGAAAATGAAGAAATTAAAGAATACATTGATTCACTGATAAATGTATTTACAAACCTTAACAAAATATCTAAATCTTTTCCAAGCCAGCAGGACATGGTAAAATGAGTTTTGATTTAGAAAAAATTGGAATTGACACCGAAGAAAGATACGAATGTATTTACACTACAATTGATGAAAAAGGCATTAAAAACTCTGCAGCAATTGGTTTAAAGTATTTTGGAAAAGACAATATAGGATGTAGGATATTTGAAGGATCAAAAACTCTGGAAAACATTCAAAAAAGCAAAAGATATGTTGTAAACATTACCCAAGATCCAATAATATTTACTAAATCCACAATCGACAAACTTCCAAGCGAATATTACACAGATGATGAGGACATTGCCATTTTAAAGGATGCAGGATCATATATAATCGTTAATGTGGTTGATATTGAAGAACAAAAACCTGAAAATACTCCAATCGACAATGACCAAAGCATATTTTTAATCAAAGGCAAGATTGAAAGTGTGACAATCAATGATGAAACTATCAAAGCTTATAATCGAGGATTATCCGGTTTAATTGAATGCTTAGTTAACTTTTCAAGATATCTAATTGTCGATGATGAAAAAAGAGCAGTTTACATGGAAAGAGTAATTGAAAACGAAAGGATGATTGGAAGAATTGGAGATACACAAACAAAAGAAGCTATGAAAATAATCAAAAAAGAATACGAAAAAAATTAAAAAAAAAGCATAGTTAAGTAACTATGCTTCCCAGTACAATTTATCGTGAGAAACAGTACCGTTTAAGATACCAATATCCACTTCTAATTTTTGGAATGCATCCACATCTGCTTTGAAAGCATTATCAATACCAGAAATGAATGGGAAACTTTGTAGGGAATTTGCTTCTAAATGAGCATCTGAAACAATATCTTCAGGTAAAAGTTTTACAACTTCAGAAGAATTACCTGCGGCTACTTTATCATTAATGAATTTAGTAGCATTTTTATGGATATCTACAATATCTTTAGCTTTGTCTTCATGGTTTTTAATGAAATCATCTGATGCGACAACTACACAACATGGGTGATTTGGTAAAATTCCAGAAGAGTTTTCCAAAACAACATTACTAGTATCGTTTGCTGCAATACTTACATAAGGTTGGAAAGTAATAATACCGTCAATCTGTTTGGTTTTTAAAGCATCATTCATTGAAGGCACTTTCATAGCGGAAATGTTTAAATCATTTGTTGATAATCCATTCTTTTTTAAGTAGTATGAAAGTAAAACATGCTGAATTGAAGCTTCACCAGGAGTTGCAATTGATTTACCTTTCAAATCAGCTGCAGAATTAATTCCAGAATCTTTAGTTACAACAATTCCACTACCTTCAGTTTGAGCAGAGGAAATCACTTTAACAGGAACTCCTTTTGAAACAGAAGATAAAACAGGAGCAATTCCTACATATCCAACATCGACTTCACCACTAGCCATAGCGGTCATCAAGTCTCCACCATTATTAAACTGAACAAGTTCAGTAGTAATATTCTTATCAGCATATAAACCTTGTTTATCAGCGACGAACAATGCTGCGTCGTGGTCTGAAGGTAAATATCCTATCTTTACAGTGTTGTCTCCTCCCCCTAAGAAGTCGAAAAGACCTGCACTAGCTGAACCCATTACCAAAAATGCAGCAAGTGCCAACACTAAAACAAAAGTTATCTTTTTATTCATTATATTCACCGAATTAATTTAAATTAATTACAATTATTAATTATTATAAATATCCTATAAATATATGCTTAATTAACAATTGTTATATTTGAATCCCCATAATACTATAAATTATAAATGTTATATAAATATTTTGAAAAAATTTTACGAAAAAACAAATTATCCTCCATAAATTATTTGAATCAACTGAATTGTATCACCATCATTAATCACACTTTCCTCAACAGCAATTTCACCATTCTGCTTTGCAACAATCGTTTGGCTGGATACGCTCAAATCATCAAACAAATTTTTTATAGAATAATTATCATTTAAATTTCTTTCCTCATCAATATCATTGAATTTTAAATTAAACTTCATTATTTCACCTCTTCTAATCACATAAAAATATATTTAAATGGAGTTTTCACAGCTGCATTATCCGATAAACTATTCCTCAAAATTCACTCTTTCAGGTGCAGTGAAAACCGTAAAACGATTATCCCTTACAAAACCTATCATTGTAATGTTACCTGCACGTGCAACATCAATTCCAGAGGATGCTGGAGCAGCATTTGAAATGATTATGGGAATACCTACTCGGATTACTTTTATCAGCATGTCCGCAGGCATTCTTCCACTGTATGAAACATAACATTGACTAAAATCATAACCCTCTTTTGCAGCAGCTCCAATGACCTTGTCAACTGCAACATGACGACTTACATCCTCACGAATTATGATGTTATCCTTATACTTGAGTTGGGCAACATGCACACCTGCTGTTTTTTGCCATATTTTTGCCTCATCTGTCAAATGTTCCATGTCTTCAATAATCTGAGTTGCATTAATCTTCAAATCCGAATCATTGCGCTCGATTGTTTTCAACTCTGATCTTATTCCTCCAGCATTATCTGAGTTTACCCCCTGATATTCCAGCAATCTGCAAACACATGCATGTTCACAGTTGCCTTTTCTCTCTTGAACAATACCATCCTGTTCCAGGTCTTCTTCAGGGTCATGGCTCAACTTTGTAGAAATTAGCAGGTTTGTTCCATCTACTGTTATTGACTCGATATCACTATAATCTTTTATTAAACCTTCTCCGAGACAATATCCTACAGCAAAATCTTTTAAATCTATTGGATAAGTTGAAAACTTGCGGGGAGGCAAATAATCAATAAACAGATAAGTATATTCATCATCAACACTATTTTCCTTAATTGTCTGGTATTCACCATCTTTCCACTGGATTACCTCAGTTTGTCTTAAAAACTCCATAATATCCCCATCATTATAAATTAAATTAAAAATAAAAATTATTTGCCTGCCAATGCTACATCGAAATACTTTTTAACTTCATCACAACTGTCAACGTCACAATTTCTCAAATTATCCCTGCTAATTTGCTTATTATTTTTAGATAACATTATGTGAGTGTTGATGTAACCATGTTGCTCGATTAAACTTAAAAGCATTTTACCATAAGTAAAATCCGGATTTGAAACACGATTCATCATTAAATTCAAAGTATCAAACCCATCTATTTTCAATTTATCACACATAACATACATTTCATTTATAATTTCATAAGCCCAATCTTTAAGGGTTACTTCACAACCGTCCCTCAATAATCTCATTGAATCAACATAACCAGATTCGGCAGTTCTTTCCTCATTGATTTTAGCTTCATTTTGCCAAGCCAGATAATCCGATTCATCTTTGACAAGCATATAAATCAAAAACAAATGCAGGAATTTCATATCACGATTTACAATTCCACATTGATAAAACGGATTAATATCCAATGTTCTTATTTCAATATATTCTATACCACTGTCCTTTAAGGAATTCAATAAGTCTTTAGGATTTTTTGGTTTTAGTCTAATTTGAGTGTATAACTCTTTTGCTTCAGACAAATCCCCATTATCAATGAAACTGTTAATATCACCTACGAATTCATTAACAGAATTATAGGAAGGATACAAATCTTTTAAATTTTTATATCCGCAAGAAGCATTTCTAAATGAAGGACCTTTGGTGGAGTAATAACTGCCGTAATCGTCCTTAGCATCCATCAAGTGAATGCAATCATTTGAAAATGTTTTATGAGAACCGATTGAACATCCAGTCAGATAAATAATCAGCCAGCAATATCTCAAATAATTTCTGGCTATCTTTAAGTAAATGTCATCTTTAAAATCCTTAAAGCTTAAATCATCATTTTCCAGAGAGTATAATTTTTTTAAGAATCTTTCAGAAAACGAAAAGTTAAAATGGACTCCTGAAATCATCTGTTTTTTAACACCATATCTGCGGGCGAGATCTTCACGATACTTTTGTGATGATTCACCTTCCTCGGAGTACTGCGCTATTGGAATTTGGTCCCAATACGGCAAAATACATGGAATTGACTGAAACCAAAGATACTCATCCCGAGGAAGTGAGGCATTTACCATATCCGACAATAATGAAAAGTTTTCAAATGCATCATCAATAGTGTCAAAGGTAGGAGTTATTATTTCTATTTGACTTTCAGAAAAATCAGTCGTAATTAAAGGATTTGTAAGTTTATCTCCAAAAACAGCAGGATGAGGTGTTAAAGATAATTTGCCATCATCTTTTGCCCTTAAAGATTCCCATTCAATACCAAATGAACCTTCCAAAATTTCATTTGAAGATAATTTAGATAAATTCGCTAAATTCATTTCATCACTTCCTTCATCTAAATTACGCTTAATCTACCATAATCATCAATCAATTTCTCGATTTTAACATTATTTTTTATTGAATCAATGATTATCTTTCCAGGATTTGTATGTTTTTTAATACGATTATATAAAGGATTTAGGAATACTTCTTCACCAATTCCTCTTTCCTTAAGTCCATCTTTTGCCAAATTGACAATTTCTTTAGATAATGCACACAATTCCTTTTTGTTAAATATCTTTGGAATTTCATCCTGAATCAATAATTTTCTAAGTTCACCTGCAGTATATCCCTTATGATATATTGCAGTATCGTTAGTAATTATATCATCCAATTCATCGAGTTTTCCTTTAAGACCTAAATGAAATGCAGCAACGGACATGGAATCGCGAATTGGTTGAGTGCAAATACTTCTAAATTCAACTGTACCTCTGAATGTTAAATTAATAAATTTAAATGGCCTTAAATATTTAATGTCACTAATGCAAGGTTTTATTTCAATATCCCTATATTCCCCATTGCAATAGATTTCGCCCCTAACATAATCTCTGCTGAAATAGTCCAAAAGATTCATTGAAGGGAAATTGATATATGCTCCGTCTCTCATGACACAATAGATATTTAAAGACTCAAGATAAGATTGAAGGTCATTTAAATCCTTAAAATCGACATCATACATTCCAATATTATGAGGATTTACCCCATGAGTTGAATATTCCCATAATGCATCCCTAAAGCAAGTAATATTATCATTTTGTCCAAATAAAACGGAATTAGAAAATAATAATGCCTTAATCGGTTCAATTTTAGAAAAGACATTGATTGTTTTTACCAAATCATCCCTGTAAATATCCAATTGAACCTGTGAAGCTGATGAAAACATTCCATATTCAGGGAATCTGTGAAAATGCATTGGAATGTCTTTATAATTTTTAAAAGATTTTAAATGATGATAAAGCATCAAATATCTTTCAGATGGAATAGGGATATTTTCATTATATTTTCTGTATGGATTTATGCCCATTCCAGTTAATGTATGATTATGTTCTTCAAAAGATTCCTTTACAAATGAATAATAGTCACAGAATCTGTCATTGATAGCAAATAGCTCCTCTTCACGACCCATTGCAAATTCTATATTATTATAAGAACAATCATAGCAAACGATATCATCAGTCTTCGGGTTTTTCAGTGCAAAAACATTACCATCATAATCAATACCCTCAGTTTTGAAATCAGAGTATTGATTTTGAAATTTATGAGTAATTTCATGAACTAAATCAAAATCCACTGCTTTTTTATCAAGATTAATGATTGGAATTTCAATTTCAACACCAATGAAATCCTTTTTTTGATTAGTTGGCTGTATAAATTCATCATACAATTTGTTTCTAATCTGTTCCTTATTAATCATTAATCCCATCCCCATTTAATGAATTTAAAAATTCTCCAATAGCTTTTTCATGCTCTTCGCTCAATATAAATTCGTTTTCATGCTCACTACTTTCGAAAATAATATTTCCATCAATCAAACCGAACAGTTTATTTAATTCCACAGGTTTCCAATTCTCATCATCAGTCAGTGGAGTTGATGCAACTAAAAAGCCCTCTTCATTTTTTAAATAATATAGGGAATTCCTCATATTGGAATGAATATATGTTAAATCCCCATCATAAATCATTAAATTTAACTTATTATTTTTAGATAAATCTGATATTACTTCTGTTAATATATTAAATCGCTCTTTTATTGTTGATAAGCCACCTTTAGCTTTTTCAAAATCGTTAATTTTATCAATTATATATAATAGTATTCGCTCAGAATCAGTATCTCCAGATTCTTGATCAATGTAGTTGTCAAGCGGAGGATAATCGAATATAGTTCCATTATGGATTAACATCCAGAATCTGTTATTATCATCCACTTGTGTAAATGGGTGGCAATTGGGAGATATTATCTCACCCACAGTGGCTAATCTGATATGAGCGAATACATTTTTTCCAACAACAGGATTAGACAATATATTTTTTAAGTGTTGACTACATGTTGCTTTTACAGGTTCTTTATCTATAACAAATTCATTAGAGTGCATATTAGCTAATCCCCATCCATGCGGATGTTCCTCAGAGTGATTATAAAAACACTGTAGACATTCATTTACTTGCTTTGGCGTATTTGAATTAAAACAAAAAATTTCACACATATATTATCCTCCTATTATTGATTATCACAATAGTTATATTATGATAACAATTGTTATATTTATTTTAATATATAAAGATTTCCTAAAAAAAACATATTTTTAGAGTCTCTTTCAAAAACTTATGTGATTTGAATTTTCATTAGTTTTTGAGTCTCGAAATTTTATCGTTCTATTTTTTCTTTATTTTTAATTTAAAAGCAGTAAAATTAATATATAAGGTGGAACTTAAATATTAATATTCCCGTTTTGGTTGTGAAAATATTGAGGATAATCTAATCAGATTGGAAAAAAGAGGTAAAATTCATTTTGAAAATAGGATTGCCATTTGTCCAAGTTGTAAGTCTCATCACACTATTAAAAATGGAACTTATGAAAGAAAATTAATTTTTTTAAGAATTGGAGATCAAATTTGCACTATTCAGAAGTATAAATGTAAAAAATGTGGTAAAGTCTTTTATTCTGATTTATCATCACTTGTTTATCCCAATTCCAATATTACATTGCCAGTAATTGACTGTATTGAAAATTTATATCAAATTTATGGAGCAGGACTCCATAAAATCCGATTTAATTTAAAACAACAACATAACATCGAAATATCTCATCAAAGCATTGAAAACATCTTATTAAAATCAAAATATGAATTTAACTATGAAAATAGAACTTATTCTGGATATTACTTATTCGACAGTCTTTGGGTGAAAATTAAAGGTAAATGGAACTATCTTTTAGCATTATTCGATGTTAAATTAAATACTCTTGTTTCTGTCAAATTAGTCAAATCAGAAGATTCTAAGACCATTTATCAATTTTTACATGAATCCCTAAGAAATCAAGAAAAGATTTCAATTGGAACAGATTTAAAACACGAATATAGGGAAGCAATAGATAAATTAAAAGTTAAACAACATTTCTGCAAATTTCATGTAAAACAGAACATAAACAAAAGATTTAGAGATTATTTTGACAAAAACCAATTAGAAAAAGAAGAATTCAATGAGTTAATTGATTTAAAAAAGCACATTTTTAAAATACTTGATGCAAAAAACTTAAATGATGCTAAAAATCTACGA
>NZ_OMWD01000033.1 GCF_900314695.1 uncultured Methanobrevibacter sp.
TTACAATAATTGTGGATAAGGCTGTTAATGATGTTTTAGTTTATTCTTCTGATGTTGTTTATGGTGAAAAATCTAATGTTGTTGTATTTGCTGATGTTGATGGTGAGTATGCTGTCGTTATAGGTGATGATAGGTTCATTGTTGATGTTGTAGATGGTAGGGGTAATGTTGAAATTGCTTTAGATGCCGGCAGTTATGACATTATTGTTGAGTATGTTAACGAGAATTATGAAAATAACATTACTGCTTCTCCATTTACTGTTTCTAAAGCAGATATTACTTTGAGTGTTGAAGTTTTAGATAAGGTTTACACAGCTGATGTTAGTGGTAATGTATTTGCTAGTGTTGATGGTGTGTACAAAGTAGTTATTGGTAATTTTGAAGCCCCAGTCACTGTTAAGGGTGGTGTTGGTAGCTTTGATGTTGGAATATTGAATGTAGGTAACTATACTGCATTTGTAAGCTTTAATGGTAGTGATAATTACAACTTTGCAGATAATGAAACTGCTTTTGAAGTAACACAAACTGGAACTAATTTCAATATTATTGCTAATGCTACTGAGATTGTTTATGGTGGTGTGATTAACATTACTCAGGGTCTTCCTGGTGATGCAACAGGTACTGTAACATATTCATTTGCGAACGGAACTGTAATTAAGGTTTTAGGTGTTAATGAGTCATTTGTATTGTCTGGTTTGAATGCTGGAAGTTATGTAATCTATGCTAATTACGGTGGAGATGCTAATTATGCTCCTGCCAGTGATAGTATTACAATAATTGTGGATAAGGCTGTTAATGATGTTTTAGTTTATTCTTCTGATGTTGTTTATGGTGAAGTTGTTTATGGTGAAAAATCTAATGTTGTTGTATTTGCTGATGTTGGTGGTGAGTATGCTGTCGTTATAGGTGATGGTAGGTTCATTGTTGATGTTGTAAGTGGTGTGGGCAATGTTGAAATTGCTTTGGATGCTGGCAGTTATGACATCATCGTTGAGTATGTGAATGATAATTATGTAAATAATGTGACTTCTGTTCCGTTTACTGTTTCTAAAGCGGATGTTGCTGTGAGTGTTGAAATTTTTGACAAGGTTTATGGTGCTAATGTTACTGGTAATGTATTTGCTAGTGTTGATGGTGAGTTTAGTGTTGTTATTGGTAATTATGAGGTTCCTGTCCTTGTTAAGGATGGTATTGGAAGTTTCGATGTCGGATTCTTGAATGTCGGCAACTACACTGCTTTTGTAAGATTTGAAGGTGATGACAATTACAATCCTACAGATAATGAAACTGCTTTTGAAGTAACTCAAACAGGAACCTACTTCAACATTATTGCCAATGCCACTGTGATTACTTATGGGGATATGATTAGCATTACTCAGGGTCTTCCTGGTGATGCAACTGGAAGTGTAACATATAAATTTGCTAATGGTTCAATAATCAAAGTTTTAAACGTTAATGAGTCATTTGTATTGTCTGGTTTGAATGTGGGATCTTATGTAATTAATGCTAATTATTCTGGTGATGATAATTATGCTCCTGCTCAAGACAGTATAACAATAACCGTTGGCAAGGCCGTTAATGATGTTTTAGTTTATTCTTCTGATGTTGTTTATGGTGAAAAATCTGATGTTGCTATATTTGCTGATGCTGATGGCGAGTATGCTGTTGTTGTCGGTGGCAAAAAGTTCATTGTTGATGTTGTAGATGGTAGGGGCAATGTTGAAATTGCTTTGGATGCCGGCAGTTATGACATTATCGTTGAGTATGTGAATGATAATTATGTAAACAATATAACCTCTACTCCGTTTACTGTTTATAAAGCATATGTTTCCGTAAGTATTGAAGTTTTAGATAAGGTTTATGGTGCTGATATTGCAGGTAATGTATTTGCTAATATTGATGGCGAATATAATGTGAGAATTGGTAAATTCGTAACATCTGTCATTGTTAAAAATGGTATTGGTGAATTTGGCGCTGGTATTATGGGTGTAGGCATTTATGAAGCTTCTGTAAGTTTTGAAGGCAATGACAATTATAACTCTGCCGTTAATAAAACTTCATTTGAAGTTGCTCAAACTGGAACTAATTTCAATATTATTGCCAATGCCACTGAGATTGTTTATGGTGGTGTGATTAGCATTACTCAGGGTCTTCCTAGTGATGTAACCGGCACTGTAACATATAAATTTACTAATGGTACATTAATCAAAGTTTTAAGCGTCAATGAATCATATGCATTGTCTGATTTGAATGCAGGGTCATATGTAATCTATGCTAATTACAGTGGTGATAGTAATTATGCTCCTGCTCAAGACAGTATAACAATAATTGTGGATAAGGCTGTTAATGATGTTTTAGTTTATTCTTCTGATGTTGTTTATGGTGAAATTTCCAATGTTACTGTATTTACTGATGTTGATGGTGAGTATGCTGTCGTTGTTGGCGGTAAAAAGTTCATTGTTGATGTTGTAGATGGTAGAGGCAATGTTGAAATTGCTATGGATGCTGGCAGTTATGACATTGTCGTTGAGCATGTTGATGATAATTACGAAAATAATGTAACCGCTGTTCCGTTTACTGTTTCTAAAGCAGATATTACTTTGAGTGTTGAGGTTTTAGATAAAGTTTACACTGCTGATGTAACTGGTAATGTATTTGCAAGTTTGGATGGCAATTATACTGTTATTGTCGGAGATAATGTTGTTAAAGTCGCTGTTAAAAACGGCATCGGTTCATTTGACCTTGGCAGTTTAAGTGCTGGAAGTTACTCTGTTCGCATGATATTTGAGGGTAATGAAAACTATAATGTTAATTCAAATACCACAAGCTTTGAAGTTACTCAAACAGGAACCAACTTCAACATTATTGCTAATGCTACTGAAATTGTTTATGGTGGTGTGATTAGCATTACTCAGGGTCTTCCTGGTGATGCAACAGGTACTGTAACATATAAATTTGCTAATGGTACATTAATCAAAGTTTTAAGTGTCAAAGAGTCATTTGTATTGTCTGGTTTGGATGCTGGAAGTTATGTGGTTTATGCGGATTACTCAGGTGACGGCAGTCATGATTCTGCTCGTGACAGTATTACAATAATTGTTGATAAGGCAATTAATAATGTTGTTGTTAGTGTTGAAAACGTGACTTATCCGGATAATGTCACCATTAATGTTCTTGCGGATATTGATGGAACTTATCTGATTACTGTTGTGGGAACTACATTGGAAGTAAGTGTTGTAAACGGCGTTGGAAACTGGACTATGGCATTGGCGGTTGGAAACTACACTACAATTACCAAAATTGAGCTTCCAAATTATGATACTGTAGTTAAAGAAGCTGCATTTAGTGTTTTGCCGGTTGATGATTATGATTTCGGTATTGAGACTGTGGATAAAACCATTGTTTTCCATGCGCCGGCTGATGCAACAGGCAATGTGACTGTGACAATTGGAAATAAAACATATGTTGCCTCATTGGTCAACGGCAGTGCAAAGATTACTGTTCCGGAATTGGGCAATGGAGTAAATAATGTTGTTATTTCATATTCCGGTGATAACAAATATGCTCCAAGAGGTTATTCATCTAATGTAACAATTGAAACTAAAATCATAGCTTCTAATATGGTTCGCGGATACAATAGTGGTGTCGATTATCAGTTTAAAGTTGTTGACATTAATGGAAATCCTATAGCAAACAAAAAGGTTAAGATTAAAATCAAAAACAAATCTTACACTGTTAAAACCAATGGTAAGGGAGTTGCAAAACTTAATGTGAAATTATCTGTGGGATCATACAAGGTGATAATTATCAATCCTGACACTGGTAATGCAGTGACTAAAACTCTTAAGATTGTTAAAAGGCTATCTGGAAATAAAAACATTGCCAAATACTATAACAGTAACTTCAAATACAAATTTAAGGTCATTGGCAATAATGGTAAGGCTGTTGGAAAAGGAGTAAAAATTAAAGTTAAAATAGGTAAAAAAACCTACAGGCTCAAAACAGACAAGAAAGGTGTCATTACCATCAAGTTAACTAAGAAGTTCATTCCTAAAAAGTATACCGTTAAGGCAACATACAAAGGATATTCCATTAAAAACACTATTAAAGTAAAACAGGTAATATCCAGTAAAAAAGTAGTTACAGTCAAGAAATCTGCTAAAAAACTAGTCTTGAAAGCAAAATTGAAACAAGGCAAAAAGGTTCTTAAAAAGAAGACAGTGACATTCAAATTTAAGGGTAAAAAATACAAAGCGAAAACCAACAAAAAAGGTATTGCAAAAGTAACCGTTAAGAAAAATGTCATTAAGAAACTTAAGGCAGGCAAAAATTATAGATATGCAATTACTTACTTGAAGGATACCGTAAAAAGAACAGTTAAAGTAAGAAGATAATCTTTTTTATCTTCTTCTATTTTTTTTAATTTTTTGAAATAATATTCCTGCTCAAATGCTTATTTTCAGGCATGATAAAATTGATGTTTGCAATTATAAACTTATTTTAATGAGCTACACATTCAATTATTTTATTTTGCACTTTTAATCTGTATCTTTTTTCTAACTTGGTATTTTCTTGAAAAGTTTTATTATATATTAGTATAAAAAATATACTTGCTGTTATATTTAAAAACTAGTATTGAAGGGATTGCTATTTTTTTCAGCGTGTACTAAAATTTAGAGAGTTGTTTAAATGAATTATGATTTGATTATTGCCAGATATGGTGAAATAGGGCTTAAAAGTCCTAAAATAAGGTCACGTTTTGAAAGAAAGCTAGTTAAAAATATTAAGGCTACTTTTGATTGTGATGTGGATAGAAATCAGGGAAGAATATATATTCATCCTAAGGATTTTGAAGATGGTGTGGAAAAGTTAAACAGGGTATTTGGTGTTGTATCCTATTCTCCTGCAACTTCAACACATACAAGTTATGAAGACATTGACAAGACATTAACGGAATATGTTGAAGAATTAATCCGGGAAAATTTGATTGATGAAAACACTAAATTTGCAATTAAATGCCGTCGTGTGGGAAAGCATGACTTTACTTCACAGGAAATGGCAGCTCACTGTGGAGGTGTTGTAAGAAATGTTGTTTTGGCTCCCGTTGACTTGACAAATCCTGATTTGACAATCTTTGTTGAAGTAAGGGAAGATGACACTTACATTTTTCATGAAAAAATAAAAGGTCCTGGAGGATTGCCGTTAGGAACCCAGGGAAAAGTTGTCGTGCTGCTTTCAAGCGGTATAGACTCTCCGGTTGCAGCATATCTGATGATGAAAAGGGGTTGTGAAGTTGTAGCTTTACACTGTAACAATGACCCATTTTCAGGTCCAAAAGTTACTGAAAACTTTAATCTATTGGTGGATCAGCTTAATATTTATGCCAAAGGCACTCCTATTAAAAGGAGAGTTATCGATTATGGGGAGTATTTGACTGTTGCTAAAGAGAAGGCTCCTGAGAAAATGACCTGTGTTTTATGCAAATCCGGAATGTATAGGATAGCCGAAAAATTGGCTTTAAAATTGGGTGCCGATGCGATTGTTGACGGAAGCAGTGTCGGCCAGGTCGCTTCACAGACTTTATCAAACATATTGGCGACCAGATATGGTGTGGATATGCCTATTTTATCTCCATTAATTGGTTTGGATAAGGAAGAAATTACAGAAATTGCTAAAAAGATTGGAACATTTGAAATTTCCAAAATAGATGATGGCGGATGCAGTGCTGTTCCAAGATATCCTGAAACCCGTGCTGATTTAGAGCGTGTTAAAAAAGCATGTGAAGATATGAATCAGAATGTTGAAATCGAAAAGGCTTTTGATAATATTAGAAGACTCGATTGAGTTTTCATATTTTCTTTTTTTTAGTTGAATTATTTTGCTAGGACTTTGTTGACGAAATCTATGCTTACATCTACTGTTTCAGCTATTTCTTCAGCTTCAAATCCTTTTTTGTTAAGGTTGATTATTACTTTTTTATTTTTTTCTTCTAGTTTTTCATCTACTTTTTGTTGTGCTACTCTTTGTGCGTAGTCTTCTACTATTTTCATGTTTCCACCTACGAGGTTTGATATTGTTCTGTTCATTGATTCGTTTGTCACGAATTTGTCGCATAGCATTAGGATTACTCCTTTTGCAAATTGTCCAATATCTTCTTTTAAATCTTTAATATTTGTTATTATTAGTGCTGAGTTTAATATTGCTTGTTCTATGTCTTCATCTGTTTTCATGAAACATAATAAACTTATCATGAGCAATTCTTTTTCACTAAAGTTTTTGTTGCTTTCTATTTTGGTATTCATGATATTTAAAAATTCATTTCCGTCATATTTTTTTAGTGAATGGATATATATTGGAAATCTTGATTCGGAATTAACTTTGTAGCATTTTGTTTTTTCAGCCTCTATAGTGCTTAACACATGCACTTCTATCGGTTTTTCAGATTTGATTTTGACGTGGTCGATTAAAGCAGTATAGAATCTGAACCTCCTTTTGTCATTAATATTGACATATGTGGATTGGAATTCAAGTATCACTATTTTGTCTTCAAGTTCAAAAACTAAATCTGGCTTGTACATTTTAGGATCAATTACTGAATATTCAGTTTGATGGACTTCTATAATTTTTCCTTTGATGTTGATTATTTCCATCAGCTTTTGACCATATATTTGTCCTTCATTTTTAAAAATCACATCTTCGTGAAACTTCATATGTTTCAC
Organism: uncultured Methanobrevibacter sp.; assembly: GCF_900314695.1. NCBI lineage: Archaea > Methanobacteriati > Methanobacteriota > Methanobacteria > Methanobacteriales > Methanobacteriaceae > Methanobrevibacter > uncultured Methanobrevibacter sp. The sequence goes on from NZ_OMWD01000033.1 coordinate 6,720, forward strand.
CTCATAAAATTTAATTATATAATTGTCCTTTAATTTAAATTTAAAGTTATATAAATCTTTTTATTTGTATTTAAAGCAATATTTATTTTATTTTATAAAAATATATTATAATAAATTTTTATTTATGCATATGGAAAGTTGTGGGCTGTTTAATAAATTGTGATGGTGAAAAATTTCATGTCATTTCAAAAATCGATATTGGCTAACATAATAATATAAATACTATACATCATAAAAATAATAAATGTCTAGTAAATATCAATTTACTAATCGAGGTTATTAATATGAAAACTACTGTTAGTGTAATTAAAGCTGATATTGGAAGTGTGTCCGGACACTGTGTCGCACACCCTGAATTAATGGATATTTGTGATGAAGTTTTAAACGAAGCTTTAGAAGCAGGTATCTTAAAAGATTACTATATATCCCGTTGTGGTGACGACATCGACTTGATAATGACCCACGACAAAGGTGTAGAAAACGAAGAAGTACACAAAACTGCATACGATGCATTCATGAAAGCTACTGAAAGAGCACGTGAATTAAAATTATACGGTGCAGGTCAAGACTTATTATCTGATACATTCTCTGGAAACATCAAAGGTATGGGTCCTGGTGTAGCAGAAATGGAATTCGAAGAAAGACCATCCGACCCTGTGTTAATATTCTGCTGTGACAAAACCGAACCTGGTGCATTCAACTTGCCAGTATTCAGAATCTTCGCAGACCCATTCAACACTGCAGGTCTTGTAATCGACCCATCATTACACGATGGATTCAAATTTGAAGTATTCGATGTAATCGAACACAGAAAAGTTATCTTAAACTGTCCTGAAGAAATGTACGACCTTCTTGCATTAATCGGTTCCACCGGAAGATACGTAATCAAAAGAGTATGGAAGAAAAACGGTGAAATCGCAGCTGCAATAAGTACTGAAAGATTAAACTTAATGGCTGGAGAATACGTCGGTAAAGACGACCCAGTATGTATGGTTAGAGCACAATCTGGTTTCCCTGCAAACGGTGAATGTGTAGATCCATTTGCATTCCCACACATGGTAAGCGGATGGATGAGGGGATCTCACAACGGTCCTATGATGCCTGTTTCAGAAGCAGAAGCAAACCCAATCAGATTCGACGGACCACCTAGAGTAGTAGGATTAGGTTTCCAAGTAGCTAACGGTGAATTAATCGGACCAGTCGACTTATTCGATGATCCTGCATTTGACCCTACTCGTGAACAAGCTGCTAAAATCGCAACTTACATCAGAAGACACGGTCCATTCGAACCTCACAGATTACCTGCTGAAGAAATGGAATACACTTCACTTCCTGGTGTAATGGAAAAATTAGAATCCAGATTTGAAGATATGGATGAATAAATTTAAAGAGATTTTATTCTCTTCTTTTTTTTTTACTTTTTTTGACTTCGACTATTTTTTAAATTCTTCTAAAAAGTCTAGAAATAGATTTATAAATATTAGATAATCGTCGTTGTAAACGAAATCTCCTGCATCAAAGACATATATTTCCAGATTTTCTATTTTGTCCTTAAGAGGATATGCATCAAATTCGGGAGTATAATAGATGTCATCCGAAGAAATTGCAACTAATGTTTTTGCCTTAATGTTGGATAATTTGTCTTCAAGATTATAGTTTAATACTGCATTGTTTCTGTATTTAAAATCATAGATGTCAACATTCGAACTCTCTTCCACAAAAGTATCCATGTACAGGTCAAGTTCTTCTCGAGTAAATTTTTCAAATGCCCTTTTGGAAAAAATCTGGGAATTCAAAACCCACTATTTTTTTTTAATCATGTTTTGTGAGCGGTAATTATTGTAAAGCTGCTTGAATTAATGGTGATTGTGCAGTCATCCGCATCGACATAATAGTTTTTGCCTTCTTTTCTAACAGTGGAAGTGTCCTGTTTAAGTTTGGAGATGCAATATCCGACCGGTTCCTCATTGATTTTCAAATTTTTCTGTATTCTGCCAATTCCCATTTCAGTCGTATGGATCTTTTCAATATTTTCCAGAAGTGTTTTCTTGTGCATTTCAATACCTCATTTTTGCATCTTGGTAAATGGTATAATTAGTTATTTATATATTACAACCTAATTAATTATTATGTCATTTTTAAAATTCATTCTTAAAAATCCATTCAGGAGAAAAAATAGTGCAATACTGGCCATTGTGGGAATTGCAATAGGCATTATTGTCATTGTTGCTCTTGGTGGAATCACAGAAGGTTTGGTAAATACCTTTGAAGATACAATTCATGCGGGAGGTGCTGATTTCACTGTTTCAGGTAAGGAAACTGGGGATTCGGCTTATGGAACAAATACTATCAGTTCCAATTGGACGGAAAAAATAGCCAATGTCAGCGGTGTTGATGAAGCATTTCCAATCTATGTTGTACTGACGTCTGTTGGAGATGACTATATGAATACATTGATTGGTATTGATCCGAACGGTACGACTCTTGCAGATATTTCAATGAAAGAGGGCAGGATTTTTGAAGATAATTCATCTGAAGCCATTTTGGGTGAAATCTATGCTGAGGACAACAACTATTCTGTAGGTGACACAATCGATATTGACAGGGAAGAATTTAAAATAGTTGGAATTTACGAAACCGGTGACCAGAATATGGCTGGTGGTGTGTTTACCTCAATTTCCAAGGTCGGAGATCTGATGGATGATGAGGATTCAATTTCAAACATTTACGTCAAGGTAGATAAGGGGGAAGACCCTCAGGCTGTAGCTGATAGAATCGATTCGCAATATGGCGATAATATTACAACCGTCACATCAGTAATGGAAATGACTCAGATGGCGGACATGCTCAACATGCTTCAGGCATCAACATGGGCAATTTCACTTCTTGCAATTGTTGTCGGTGGATTGGGAATCATCAATACAATGTTGATGTCAGTATTTGAGAGAACACGTGAAATTGGTGTTTTAAAAGCTGTTGGATGGTCCAATGGAAAGATTTTGACCATGATTGTAGGCGAGTCATTAGTAATCACTATTGTCTCAGCCATTATAGGTTCTTTGATTGGTTTTGCAGCATGCACTATTTTGGGTCCTCAAATGGGTATTGAACCGTTATTCACTCCTAAGATATTCATCCAGGCATTTGCAATAGCTATTGTTGTTGGTATAATTGGTGGAATTTATCCTGCCCTAAAAGCGGTCAGGCTTCCTCCAACAGAGGCATTGAGGTATGAGTGAGGTGAGAACATGAATGTTGTTGATATGAAAAAAGTATATAAAAGCTATGAAGACGGAAAAATCAAGGCATTAAACGGTATTGATCTCACGATAACTGAAGGGGAATTTGTTTCAATCATAGGTCCGTCAGGTTCGGGAAAGTCAACCTTGCTCAACATGCTTGGGGCATTGGATATTCCGGATTCCGGCAGCATCAATGTTGCGGGCAGGGATTTGTCCTCCAATAAAAAGTTAAATGAATTCAGGGCAAGGGAGATTGGATTCATTTTCCAGCTTCATAATTTGATTCCGAATATTTCCGTTGCGGAAAATATTGAAATTCCGATGTATACTCAAAAGATGTCTTCCAATGAAATGAGAAGCAGGGCATTGAAACTTTTGGATGATGTTGGTCTTAAGGACAAGGCGGACATCAAACCTAACAAGTTGTCTGGTGGTGAACGTCAAAGGGTGGCAATCGCCCGAGCACTTGCAAATGACCCATCAATAATATTGGCAGATGAACCAACAGGATCACTAGATTCAAAGACAAGTACTAAAATCCTTAAGCAATTAATTGATTTGCACGATACTAAGAATGTAACATTGATAATTGTAACTCATGATATGGATGTCGCTAAACTTGCAGACAGAGTTATCGAAGTTTTGGATGGTGAAATAATATCTGCCGGCGATGACTCATTAATTAATAGTAAAATTGATGTTTAGGTTAATATCTATTCATCATTTATCTTTTTTTAAGTTATTTTTTCTTTAATTTGTATTTATCTTTAAGATAATGCTGTATTTTTAGTTTTTAGGTGTGATATTCTTTAATTTAATGTTTAGATGCTACAAATTAGATATTTTAAATTTGTTTTTCATAAAAAACTATATTGAAAAACTTCAATCGGATGAAATATAATTCCAATATCTTATTTTTTTTAGAAATTGTTCTTGCATTAAAATATTGTTTTAATTTATTAATATTGTTTTTACTCAATATTATTGCTTTCATTTATAACAAAAACCTTATTAAACTATTTATTTAAAATAATATTGGATTTTATTTCTTTTAAATAAAAAATGAGGTTTTATCATGCAAGAAGAATATAAATTTCAGAAAACTTTGTTGTATGTTTCTGATGAAGGAGAAGTTTCATTGGATGTGATTGTTGACCAAGAAGGAGAAACATTTTGGGCAACTCAAAAAACAATGGCTGAAGTGTTTGGTGTAAAAAAGAATACGATAAATTATCATCTTAAAAATATTTTTGCTGATGGTGAGTTAAACCAAAATTCAGTTGTTCGAAAAATTCGAACAACTGCTTCCGATGGAAAATCTTATAATAATAACTTCTATAATCTTGATGTGATTATTTCTGTAGGGTATAGGGTAAACTCTAAAAACGCAACAAGATTCAGAATATGGGCTACTCAGCAATTGAAAGAACTGATTATTAAAGGATTTGTTTTAGATGATGAACTGTTGAAAAACGGTTCAAGATTTGGCATTGACTATTTCAACCAGCTGCTTGAAAGGGTAAGAGATATCAGATCATCTGAAAGAAGATTCAATCAAAAAATCACAGACATCTATGCTACAAGCTTTGATTACAAAAAAGATGCTCAAGTAACTCGTGACTTCTTTGCAACTGTTCAAAACAAATTGATATATGCAGTTAGCGGTCACACTGCAGCTGAAATAATTGCAGATAGAAGTGATTGCGAAAAAATCAACATGGGATTGACAAATTGGAGCAATCCAAATGGCAAAATCATTTTGAGTGATGTTGTTATATCTAAAAATTATCTGAACGAAAGAGAATTAAAACGCTTGAATTCTTTGGTTGACGGATTTTTAACTCTTGCAGAATCAAGAGCATTAAATGAGATTCCAATGGCTATGAAAGATTGGAAAAAAGTATTGGATGACTATATTGATTTAAATCTTTTGCCTATTTTGGAAGGTAAAGGTAAAATTTCATCAACTGATGCTCAAAAAATTGCAAAGGAAGAATACGAAAAATTCAAAGTGATTCAGGATAGAAATTATCAATCAGATTTTGATAAGTTAATAATAGATATAAAAAGAATAGAAGGTTTTGACGTTTAGATGATTCCATGAATCATCCTTAAAGCATCCAAAAGGCCGTGGCTGTATTCAATGCAACCGAATGCAGTCCTCATGTCTTCTTTTTCAAGATAATATTTTGAATCGTTCCAGTAGTCAATGGCTCTGTCATAGACCTCTTTTTCCTTTCCTTCAAAGGTAATGTCTGCTACCTGATTCAAGTTTCTCTCTAATTTTGCAATATCCTTTGCTATCTTTTCGGGACTTTCCAACTCAGTCATTCAATTGCCTCCAAACATGCACTATTCTTTGTCCGACAGTAAAGTAAGATAATATTACCAGTATGTAAATGGTATATGTAAAGTAAATGTCTCCTGCAAAAAATCCGATTAATGACCCAACCATTAAAATGATCATACGAACTGCCCTTTCTGCAATTCCAATATTGCATTCCACTCCCTGTGATTCTGCTCTTGCCCTAACATAGCTTACACAAATCGCTGAATGGATTGCCAAAACGCCAACAAACCAGTCACAGTATCCCCCAAATATTATTCCAATGTATATGATTGCATCTGCGAATCTGTCCATTGTAGAGTCCAGAAATGCACCAAATTTGGATGACCTGTTATGGTACCTTGCAACAGCTCCGTCAATAACATCCAAAAGCCCTGAAAATAAGATGGCTATTGTTCCTAGGATTAGTAGATGATGTGCATATCCATAAGCTGCAACAACTGCAACAAATGGAGATATTACTGTTACAATATTCGGATTAATGTTTAAGTTTCTAGCAATTGGGTTCAATATTTTTGTTAAAAAGGGTCTTAGACTTTGAAGCATAATTTATATATAAATATTTCATCTAATATAATTGTTAGGTAATGAAAATGAAGATATTAAAAACCAGTATTGACGAATTGGATGAAAACATTATTGATGAGGCTATTCAGGTTTTATCTGATGGTGGTATTGTTTTATATCCAACCGATACTGTTTATGGATTGGGAGCTAATATTTTTAATAATGATGCGGTTAGAAGAGTGTTTGAAATTAAAAAAAGAAGTTTCCTAAAGCCACTTTCAATACTTGTCAGTGATGTTGAAGCCATCGACATAGTTGCAAGGGTTACAGTTAGGGAAAAGGAAATCATAAATGAGTATCTTCCGGGTCCTTATACATTCATTTTAACTAAGGAAAAAATTGTTCCTCGTGTCATTACAAGTGGATCTACACATGTGGGTGTAAGAGTTCCGAATAATGACATTTCGCGTAGGTTGGCGAGTTTGTTCCCAATAACAACAACCAGTGCAAATCTTTCAGACGAAGAAGTTCTGTCAAATCCTGATGATATCTTGGAACAGCTTGACTGTGAAGTTGATTTGGTAATTGATGTGGGAGATTTAAAATCAGATCATGCTTCAATGATTGTAGATTTGTCAAAAACAACTCCAAAAATAATAAGAAGGTAAGAGATTATGATTTAATCTCTTTTGTAATATTTACCTACTAATATGAATCCAAATATTAATGTTAGTATTACTAATGCCAATTCAGTTCCTGTAGCATGTTTTAGCAAACTGACTGATTTATTTTCTATTTTTGATTTAGTATTATCTTCAAGGTCTTTAGTTTGATTTTTAAAAATTAATGCAGTAGCATTTTCAGTTTCATTTTCTTCAAATATTGTTGTATTTTCTTGTGTTTTGTTTTCGGTTATGTTTTCTTGTGGTATTGTTGTATTTTCTTGTGTTTTGTTTTCGGTTATGTTTTCTTGTGGTATTGTTGTATTTTCTTGTTTTTCTGTTGTATTGTTTTCAACTTCAACGGGAATGTCTCTGTAAGTAATTTTGTATCCGAAGAAGTTTTGATGATTGTTTTTATCTGTACCTAATACCTCAAAATCAAAAAATGCTTCGGTTGTTTCATTGATTTTTTTAATTGCACCATGGTCTGGAATTGTTAAATTAACGGAAATATCCTTGATTTGCTGAACTAAAGCTTTGTTGAAATTAAAATTATCGCTGAATGCCCAAATTATTTTTTGGGTATCAATTTTGTTTTTTACTGCAATATCATGAAATTCAACAAAGAAAGTCTTCAAATAATGTCCGATTGACTCACCATTTTTATTGTTTATTGCAGCAGTTGTGTCTTTAACTTCAAATTCATCATTGACTTTTGCTTCTTGGTCTCCATAATTGATGCAGTATCCGTTGTATCCATCTTCAAAAGTAATGTTGAAATGTCCATTTTCTTTTGATTTTACAGTCTCTCCGATTCTGTTTTTTTCTTCTTCATCAGTTTTGCTTTCTTTTTCCTCTTCAACATTTCTTTGTGATACAAAGTCTTCTTGTTGCGCTGTGTTTGTATTTGCAACTTCATCTTCTGTGATGTTTTCAGCTGAAACAAAATTTACACCTGATGTGATTAGTAAAAAGATTGTAAAAATTGTAATTATTCTTTTTTTCAAATTTTTCACCTCTTTGCTTTGTATTAATTGCGTTGTAAAAGGTTATATATAAAGTTAAGGTAACCAAACGGTCACTTTTGCTTAAATTTAATTAATATGTCTTATTTTTCCGTAATTTTTAAAATATGTTGGTTTTATTAATTTTTAGCTAATTAAACTGGTTTTTTTCCTAACTGCAATTAATTAATATATCATGAAAAACAATATTTTATCATGAAAGTGTTGGCTAATTTTGAAGATAATCATAAAATCCAATCCAATTCCGCATTGGATGTTTTGTTGGGTGGAGGTTTTGAAAAAGGTACAATCACCCAAATATTCGGACCTCCCAGTTCAGGTAAAAGCAATATTGCATTAACATTGGCAGTCAATGTTGCAAAAAATAATAGAAAAGTGATTTATATAGATACTGAAGGCGGAATTTCAATTGACAGGATTAAACAGATTTCAGGATCTGATTTTTCAAAAGTAGCTAACAACATAATTGTTTTTGAACCGACTAGTTTTATAGAACAAAATGAAAACTTGCGGTCAATTGATGTTTGGCTTAGAAAAAATCATGATGAAGTTGATTTGCTGGTTTTGGACTCTGCAGTTGCTCTCTACAGGGTTGATGACATGAAATCCGCTAAATTAAATAAGGAATTGGGTAAACAGATGGGAGTGTTGTCCAAGATTGCAAGACAATACGATATCGCAGTAATATTGACAAATCAGATATATAATGCATTTGACGATGAAGGAAATAATGATGTCAAGGCAGTTGGCGGAACTATTTTGCAGTACTGGAGCAAAGTAATACTTCAATTGGAGCGCGGTGAAGAAATCAACCAAAGAATCGCCACTTTGATTCGCCACAGAAGTATTCCTGAAGGCAAAAAGGCCACTTTTTCAATAACTTCTCAGGGCATTATTTAGGTACTTTTATTAATAATTAAAAATATATATTTATTTTGGAATTGTTTGAGCTGATAATATGAGGGAAAAGGATTTTGATATTAAAACACCCAAAAAAAAGTTTCAAAAAACTGAACGGGTACCTCCAAAAGGTTATGATAATGCAAATGACTTTTTTGAGGATATGTATATGGATGAAGACATGATTTGGATGGGTCAAAATACAAACCATCTGCATGACGATACAATAGCCAATGCCATGATTGATGCAATTCACCAAAAGACATATTGCAAATATCCTGCCCCTGAAGGATTTTCTGAACTTAAACAATTGATTTTAGATGATTTGGATTTAGAGGAATTCGAAGTTTTACTGACTTCCGGTGCAACCGAATCTTTATATTTGGTCATGCAAGCGTTATTGGAATCTGAAGACAATGTAATCTTATCTGATCCTGGTTACTTTATTATTGGAGACTTTGCAAACAGATTTGCAGGCGAAGTCAGATATGTTCCTATTTACTATGAAGAAAATGACTATAAGCTGACTCCGGATTTGGTGAGGAAAAATATGGACGAAAACACTCGTATGATTATTTTAATCGACCCATTAAATCCGTTAGGTTCTTCATACACCGAAGAGGAACTTAAAGAATTCGCTCAAATCGCAAAAGAAAACGATTTATACTTATTACACGACATAACCTACAAAGACTTTGCACGTGAGCATTTCCTAGTTGAAAATTATGCTCCAGGTCAAACTTTGACAATCTACAGCTTTTCAAAAATATTTGGAATGGCAGGTATGAGGATTGGAGGTGTCATCTCATCCAAACCGATTATCGATGCAATCAAAAATGCTGTTGTTAATGATTTGGGAGTGAATGTCATTTCCCAATACGGTGCAATTGCAGGTCTTAAATCAAAACCTGACTGGTTTGATAGAATAAGAGAAACATGTTTTGAAAACCAAAGGTTAATCAGTGAAATGATTGAACCGATTGATGGGGTATTTCTGCCGGTTTATCCGTCCGATGCAAACATGATGGTAATCGATTTGTCCGGTGCAGGAATAGACCCTAAAGAGATGTCCAATTATTTGATTCAGAAAAAATTGTTCACAAGGGAAGGGGAATACACTTCTGAAGAATTTGGTGACAGATACTTGCGTATAAGTTTTTCAATTCCAACTGAAGAGGTTAAAGTATTCTGTGAAGAATTCCCTAAAGCTGTAGAGGCTTTAAGAAAAAAATAAGGTTAATGGTATGAGATTGAGATATCATCAACCTATTCCTAATTTTTACAATCAAGAAAACCCTCACCATCCCAATAATCTTATTTCCAATGATTTTTTACAGGAATTTGCTGATATAGCTATTGCTTCAAGATTTGTAGGATTGAGCTTTTCCAAGTTAAGTGAAGATTTTAAAAAAGAATGGGATATTGATTGGGACAATATCATTATTCTGAAATATCTGATGTCTGAAGATATCCTCAAGATGGAACCATCAGATGAAAAATGCAAATTGATGGATGAGGAGTTCCAGGAATTCGGAGCCAAAACCTTCGCACTTGCGGATATATTGAGAGAAAACGGATTTAAAGCGGATTTGATCAATCCGTTGGATGACCGTGTTAGCTTAAGGGCAATTGCAATGCAATCAAATGATGCCGTCATTACCCGAAGCAATATGTGCATGTTCAAAGAAGGTCTGAACCTTGGATTTTTCATGATTCAGACTTCAATAGAAAATCTGCCGTTCAAAACGGAAAATGAACTGAAATGGGTTGAGGATTACTGTTCAACATGCGGGGTCTGCATTGACAGATGTCCCGAAAAGGCATTTGACGAAAATGGAAAATTTTTAAGAAAGTTATGCACTGCACACCGTGAAGGATGCAGCCGTTGCATTAATTTCTGTCCATTTTATAAAAGAGGTTATGAAAAGGTTAAAAAAAGATATGGGAGAATGAAAAAATGAGTGACAAAATAGCTTTAGTTTCATGCAGTGGATTAAGTCCGCTTGGATTAGTTGTAAGGGCAGCTAGTGTTGAGCTTGCCTTGGAAAACGAAAACATTGTTGCTGCGTGCATCACTGAATATTCTGCTCAGCCGAACAATTGCTCACCAATTCTGGATGATGCAAAAATTGTTACAATAACTGGCTGCAGTGATGACTGTGCATCAGTAATATTAAAGAAAAAAGAAGTTGATTCAGTTAAAAACATCGCTGCCGATGCAGTTGTCAAAACTTATGACTTAAATCCGTTGGATGCTGTAAGGTTGGATGACGACGGTGAAAAGTCAGTTAAAATACTAAAAAAGTATATTCTTAAAGAATTGGAAAATATCTAAAAAAAATCAAATTAAAGGGAATATTTAATCGGATAAGTAATAATATTCTCCTTTTTCTTTTTGTTCACGGTCTTTGTAACTGTCGAGTTTGTTAACTCTTGGTCTTTTTGTTTCCTTATCTCTTCTGAATGTAATATTGAGGTTTCCTAAAAATTCATTCATTGCGTTTCTTAAATCTGTTGGTTTGGAAGCATGGCCGTCCAGACCAGGAGTTCCATTGAAAACCATTGCCCTATCGGAAATGTAGTCGATAAATACGATATCGTGGTCAACAATAAGTGATGCTGCATTTCTGCTTTCAACCATCTTACGAATGACTCTTGCAGCAATCAGTCTTTGTTCTACATCTAAAAATGCTGTAGGTTCGTCAAAAAGATATATTTCAGCATCCTTTGAAAGTGTGGCAGCAATGGCCAATCTTTGAAGTTCACCACCACTTAAACCATTAACTGGTTTGTCAAGCATGTCATTTAAAGTCAAAGGATTCATTATTTCACTTTCAAAGATTTTACTTCCAAAGCTATGGGCATGCATATATAAAAAGTCACTGACGGTTCCTTCAAAGTCTGAAACAATGTATTGTGGCTTGTAGGCTATTGTGACTTCCTCATCTACTTCACCAGTAGTCGGGTCTTCGACTCCTGCAAGCATTTTTGCGAATGTGGTTTTACCGATACCGTTTGAACCAAAAGCAGTCACGATTTCATCATAAAAGATTTCGCCTGCTTCTGCAGTCAATGTAAATCCATCATATTCCTTATTCAAATCTGAATAGCTTGCAAGTGCATCCCCTTCATCCTCTGGAGTTGGTGGTCTTATTGTAAACTCGATTGGATTTTTTCTTATTCTGACATTTTCTTCAGCTAAAAATCCATTTATGTATGCATTGATACCTATACGAACTCCTTTTCTTCCGGACACTACACCGTATCCTCCAGGCTGTCCATATAATATGTGAACATTGTCAGACAGGGCATCTAAAGTAGCAAGGTCGTGCTCAATTACAAGAACGCTTTTTCCTTCTTCTGCAAGAGATCTGATTACTTTTACTGCATTAAGTCTTTGAGACACGTCAAGCCAGGATGTTGGTTCGTCAAAGTAGTAAAAGTCCCCTTCCCTTAAAACTGTTGCAGCAATTGCAACCCTTTGAAGTTCTCCACCACTCAGGTTTTGCATTTCCCTGTCAAGAACGTTTTCAAGCTGCAGTTCTTTTGTAACATATTCTAGCTTGTCCCTTTCATTGACGTTTTCAAGTAAATCTTTCACTTTACCTTTAACGACCTTTGGAAGCTGGTCAACCATCTGTGGCTTTAGGATGGTTTTTATGTTTCCTTCGGACAAGTCCTGAAAATACTTCTGAAGTGAAGAACCTTTGTAAAACTCAATGACCTTTTCCCAGTTTTCAGGCGGATTTTCAAAATCTCCGAAGTTTGGTATCAGATTTCCAGATAATATATTCATGATTGTGGATTTACCAATACCGTTAGGTCCTAAAAGTCCTAAAACAGTTCCTTCTTCAAGATTTGGAAGTCCAAATAATTCAAATTGGTTTTGTCCAAATCTGTGAATTGGATTGTCTGCCGCTTCAGGTAAGTTAATGATTGTAATAGCGTCAAATGGGCAGCGATTTGTACAGATACCGCACCCTTCACATAATTCTTCAGATATCAACGGTTTTTTTGTATCTTCATCAACTACTATGGTGTCTTCTTCCATTCTAACACCAGGACAGTAGTGAATACAGACATAATCACATTTTTTAGGCTGACATCTGTCCTTATCTAAAATTGAAATACGAGTCATTATAATCTCCTTAAAAATATAATCATATATAATTCTATTAATTCTATTTAATTAATTTATTGTAAAATACTTGACTTTCAAAAAACTTTTTAATTATTTAGTTAAATATTTATTATTGATAATATGAAACAGGCAATGATTGTAAGAACAGATTTGAAAATGGGCAAAGGAAAAATTGCTGCTCAATGCTGTCATGGAGCTATTGGTGCATACAAGAAATCTCCTCAGGATAAAATCAGGAAATGGGAAAATGAAGCTTATGCAAAGGTAGTTTTAAAAGTTAAAACCAAGGAGGAACTTTTGGAGCTTAAAAAGTTGGCTGACCAAAAGGGAATTTCCAACTATCTTGTAGTTGATGCGGGAAGGACTCAGATACCTACATCATCAGTAACGGTTTTGGCACTTGGTCCTGATGAGGATGAAATAATTGATGAAGTGACTGGGGATTTGAAACTTTTATAGTTTAACTGTTATTTTAATGATGGCATTATTCAATTAAATGTGGTAGGTATTATGGGCATAAAACACGTTGTAAAAATTGGGGGAAGTCTTTTTCCAGATTATGCAATTGAACTTGCAAAACAATTGAAAAACACCAATTCACTAATTATTTTGGGTGGTGGCGATTTTGCAAATTTGATTCGCAAGTATGATGATGAAATTCATTTTTCACAAGAAACAACTCATTGGACAGCTATAGATTGTATGGACATAATAGCTAAACTTGTTGATGATAAGGTAGATTCCACTAAATTGGTATATTCCATTGAAGAGGCAAATAAAATTTCTGATGATGGTTTTACTCCTATTTTTATTGTTTCAAGATTTTTAAAAACAGAAGATCCTTTCGAATGCTCATGGGATGTGACTTCAGATTCCATTGCAGCCTATGTTTCACATCTTCTAAATGCAAAGCTTTTAATAGTAACAAATGTAAATGGTATATATACCCAAGAACCGAAAGAGCATGGTTCAACATTCATAAGTAAAATCGATGCAACAACATTACTAACTTTTCAAGAGTCGTCGATTGATGTAATGTTACCGTCTCTTTTATTAGAGTTTGGGACTAATTGTTATGTTGTGAATGGGAAGTGCCCTGAAAGGGTTTTATCTTTAATAGATGATAATATAAATGATTATAACTTCGATTACACACAAATAATAGGTGAATAAAATGAAAGAAGTAGAATGTATTTCATGTAAACAAGAAATTCCATTAACCGGACCATTCGTAGAATTTGAATGTCCTATATGTGGAGCAAAAATAGCAAGATGTGAAAAATGCCGTACCTTTGGTCACGCTTACAAATGTGAATGTGGTTTTGAAGGACCATAAGTTTTAAAATGGAGGAATTAGAATGGGTGAAGTATTAACAACTATGAAAATCATGCCAGACAGTCCGGAAGTAGATTTAGAAGCTATCAAATCTACTATCGAAAGTTCAATGCCAGAAGGCGCTAAAATCCACGAAATTACTGAAGAGCCAATTGCATTTGGTTTGGTGGCTATCATCTTAAACTTCATTACTGAAGATGGTGAAGGCGGATCTGAACCTGTTGAAGAAATGGTTTCAGGTATTGAAGGCGTTGCCAGTATTGAAATTACTGGTGTCGGAAGATTAATGTAAGATTGATTTTCTGTAGTGGGAAAGATTAAAAAATCGATTTTTTCCCATAATTTCTTATTTTAGACATTATAAAAATGTATTTTTGGGTTATTAAGATTAATAACTCTCATTACTCTATTTTTTTGGATAATTTATCTTTAAAATGCAAGAATACCACAACTTCTGCAAGTTGTGGATGAATTGCACTATTGGGTGTACTGTCTTTTTTAATTAATTTTATTGTGTTTTA
>NZ_OMWD01000034.1 GCF_900314695.1 uncultured Methanobrevibacter sp.
ATTATCACATTCACCTTGTTTAATATTATCTAAATAAACCGCACCACCATTCTTAGCAGCAGTATTATTCACAAAGATACAATCATCAACCAAACCATTAGATCCGGTCCAAATAACAGCACCACCTTCACCAGAACGACCATAAGTACCATTTACAATACCTAAAGCACGATTATCAGTGAAATTAGTTCCATTAATAGTACCATTAGTACCATACCAGAACACAGCACCACCATTAGCACCAGCAACATTATTCACAAATTCAGAATCAACAATTGCACCATTTGTAGCACCTTCATGCCAATCAATAGCACCACCATTAACACCAGCAGAGTTATTTTCAAAGCGAGAATTACTAAATGTAGTATTATCACATTCACCTTGTTTAATATTATCTAAATAAACCGCACCACCATTCTTAGCAGCAGTATTATTCACAAAGATACGTACCATTTACAATACCCAAAGCACGATTATCAGTGAAATTTGAACCGCTAATAGTACCATTAGTACCATACCAGTAAACAGCACCACCATTAGCATCGGCAGTGTTATTTGTGAAGGTACAATTTAAAATTCTACCCTTAGTAGCTCCTTCGTGCCAATCGATAGCACCACCATTAACTGAAGCGGAGTTATTTTCAAAATTACATCTAGCGAACTCACCATCATGTGAATTTTCTAAAAATACAGCTCCACCCAATCCTTCCATAACTGTCAAATTGGTTACGGAATTGTGTGTGAAATTACTATCGAAAATATTGGTTACGTTACCTGCGATATATACCGCACCACCTTTTACAGCAGTGTTTTCATCAAATGTGGAATCTGAAATATTAACATTGTTACCTTCAATGTAAAATGCACCACCACCAATACTAGTATTTCCATATTTAGCATTAGCATGGTTATCTGTGAAATTACTTGAAGTTACATTAATGTCATGTCCTACAATGTAAATCGCTCCACCGGCAGTTTTTGAATTTTTCAAAACGTCCGGCAAATCATATTTCAGGTCATGAGTTGCATTGTTATTTTCAAATAGAGAATTTTTAATAACAGTATTCTCTCCAGCAATATAACCAGATCCACCTTTTATTGCGTGATTGTATGTGAAATTTGATTCATCTATTAAAGTAGATCCGCCTTCAAAGTAGAAAGCACCACCTTTAATTGCTTCATTATCCTTAAATGAGGAATTGAATATGAAGTTGTCTGAACCGTTTACAGCAACAGCACCACCTAAACCACCGTTTTCATATTTAGCAACAGCAGTATTATTGATGAAAGTGGAATTAATTATATTAACATCATCACCTTGGATTGCAACACCACCACCGAAAGTAGTGAGTTTGTCTAATTCTGTGCTTACTGAAAATCTTAAATCATGAGTTGCAGTATTGTTATCTAATTCACAACCTAAAATTGTAGTATTAAATGCATTAATAAAGACTGCTCCACCTTGAATCGCACTATTGGATGTGAAATTAGTATAATTAAGGGAGTTTAAAACACCATTAACATATACAGCCCCACCTTTAATCGCCTGATTCAAATCAAAGCTGACATCAGTAATTTTAGTATCATAACCGTTTACAGCAACAGCACCACCAAGACCACCATCAGGATTGACTCCAATAGCATTGTTTTCAGAGAATAATAAATTATCCAATAAGGTGTTGTTACCTACAATATCAATAGCACCCCCTTCAGCAGGTACACTATCAAATATAGGATTTAAGTTGTAAGTTAGGTTATGTGTAGCATTATTGTACTTGAATTGTGAATTTACAACAGTTGTGTTAACACCATTAACATAAGCTGCACCACCTTTAATAGCTCTATTATATGTAAAGTTAGCATTATAAATAGTGGTATTAGTACCATCTACATATAGTGCACCACCCATGATAGCTTCATTATCATTAAATATATTATCAGTAATATTTGTGTGATAACCATCAACAGCAATAGCACCACCAAGACCACCAGTAGGATTAGTACCTATAGCAGCATTATATGTAAAGTTATTATAAACTATAGTAGAATAATCACCACTAACAGCAATAGCACCACCTTTAGTATTTAAGTTAATTACTGAACTAGAATTGAAAGATAAATCATGTGTTGCATTATTATCATAGAATGTATTACCAGTAATGTTAGTATTAGCACCGTTAATGAATATTGAACCACCTTGAACAGCATTGTTTGTTGTGAAGTACATATCTTTTACAGTAGCATTAGCACCATCAACATATATAGCACCACCACGAACTGCTTCATTCAAAGTAAATTGGCCATCATATATTATAGTATTACCACCTTCTATAGCAATAGCACCACCAAGACCACCATCAATAGATCCTGAAGCAATATTTCTTCTGAAAGTATTATTACCCATTACTGCCACATTATTACCATTGATATAGATACCACCACCCATAGTCTTAAGAGTTTCAGCACCAGGTTTGATTAAATCAATATCACGAGTGACAAGGTTGTCATCGAATGTTGAATTAGCCACCACAGTGTGTTGACCTTGAATATAGATAGCACCACCTTGAATAGCATTGTTTTCTTTTGCAGTGATTTTATCAAGAGATATATCATCACCTTTAATATAAACAGCACCACCTTGAACAGCAGTGTTATTGTACAGGTTTATATTTGAAGCGTCGACATTGTTACCCTCAATATAAACACCACCACCTAATGTAGCATCGTTTTGTGTTAAATTAACATTGACAAAATTTGGATTTTGACCTAAGAGGTATAAAGCTCCACCAAAACCAGTTGTAAAACCAGTTGTAGAATAATTACCTTCAGCAACATTACTTTCAAAGGAAGTATCAAAAACGTTTACATTGTTACTTTTAACATACACAGCACCACCGGAAGTAACTTTAGAAGAATTATCACTAATTTTACTTCCCAGATTATGAGTTGCAGTGTTATTAGTAAATGTTGAGTTGTCTACAGTTGCATCATGACCCTCAATATAAACTGCACCACCTTGAATAGCCTTATTTTCAACAAATTTTGAATCATATATACTAGCATTGAAACCTACAATTTGTATTGCTCCACCAACAGGTGCAGAATTATCTGTAAATTTACAGTTAGTAATATTTGAATAATTACCAATAATATATATTGCACCACCGGATTGATTTTGAGCAATATTATTTTCAAATCTACAGTTTACAATTGTAGTATAATCGGCCACCATAGTTTCAGTACCTTCTTTATCTGTATGAATATCTATAGCTCCACCAAATTTTTCAGCGAAGTTATTGATGAATGTACAGTTATCTATGTAATTATTAGGTCCAATAAAAGCAATAGCACCACCACCTCCAGCTCTATCCTTTTTCCAGACACTATATCCATAAGCTTTATTTCCTATGAAGGTAGTATTATAAACTTTCATTGTACCCTTGTGACATTCAATAGCAGCACCATATCTTGCAGAGTTATTCTCCATATGACAATTGGATATAGTAACATTTTCTGCATTTACACATAAAGCTGCACCGTGTGTTGCATTGGTGTTATTGATAAATGTATTATTATCTATAACAGCACCATTACCTCCAACTTTTAAACATAAACCTAATGAATTTGTATTAGAATTATTGATATTATTACAAGTTCCCTTATTGTTTTCAAACAGACTATTCTTAACTATGAAATTAGTCGCAGTCTTAGGGATATTTACTATAACTGAAGCAGTATTATTGGAGAATACACAATTTTCTATAGTAGCTCCATTAGAATTTTTAGAATTATAATTTATAATATATGACTTCATATAAACAGTATTGTTTGCAAAAGTACAATTATAAAATGAAACTGCAGCATTAACAGCAAGCAAATGTCCTCTTCCACGTACCGGATTAGAAGTTTTATTGGAATAAAAATAATGATTTACAAAATTAACACCAATAATTTTAGAATTTGCTCCAATATTAATCCTAGGTGTATCCTCTTCATACTTTAGATGATCATATTCAGAAAAGTCAAATGTAGCCTTTATACCATCAGTAGGATTATAACCTCCATAAATGGTAACACCACCTGGTATAGACAATTTTGAAAAAGGACCGCCATATGTCGAACCATTCAGGAAAATATTTTGCCCTGGCTGTGCATTCTGAAGTATAATCTGTAAATCACTCATTTTCTTATTATTTGAAGAATTGCCTAAAACATTATTCTCATTGGAAGCACCCAAAACACTACTTTTAGAGCTTACGCTAATACTGTTTTTAATGTCTGCAGAGTCATTCAACTCATCTTTTACATCATTAACTTGATTACTAATTGCATTATCAACTATTTGATTATTAACTGTATTAACATCATTAGTTTGTGTTAAATTAAAGTCATTATCATTTTCAAGCGCACAAGACGCCTGAATAGTAAACATAAGAATAACTATAGCCATTATCACGATTAACTTTTTGCCTTTCATTTTTCGTTTTCACCCCCTGGTCCAGTCAATTAATAAAAATTGAATAATCTCGGCAAACTAAGATTATTCTTTTATATTTATATCATCCAACATATAAATAGTTTAGCATATATAAAACAAAAAATAGACCATATATGAGTAAATAAAAGATTACATTATAACATCAACATCAATAATCCTATAAATTATTGAACAATTAACATTATATTGCAACTGTTAAAAAAAATCATTCATTTAATAAAAAATTAAATAAAAAGTTAAATTAATGAATTTAATTTGTTCATCACCAATTAACAGATATACAAAATCATGAAATTATTAAACAAATATTTATTACAACATTTAATAAATCATTTATTTAAAAAAAAAAAGGTTTTAATTAATGAATTTAATTTGTTCATCACTAATTAACAGATAATTAATCAAATCCTTTGAATTCAAATCCTCATTGGCCAAACTGACGGCAGTTATTTGCGAATTATTGTAGGTTCGGTAATATAAAATCCCATCATTGGTGTTGTAACATGATGTGTAAATGGTATATTCAAACAAATCCGGATCATCGATGAATGTACAACCGTTCTGCTGCTCGACAGAGCCGAGAATATGGAAAAACTGGCCGACACTACTTGCCTCATCTCCTGAAGAGTGTGAATTTGCCCGTGTAAATGCTACCTTTGCAAATCTTGAAGATGACGACAAATCTCCCGGAAGACCGATTGCACCCATTCCCCTTGAATATTCATCCAAATCAATGCTTCCGCCAAAGGTATTTTCAGGATTTCTATTGGATAAGTTTCTATAATTATTTAAAGTGAATAGCTGTTTATCGAAAGTAGGATTATTGGTAAGGACACCTACAGGATTGTCATATATCTTCAATCCATCTTCCAACGGTTCAACCACAATGGATTTGCCGCTATTGTCAGACAACATCCAATGAAGTGGAGATAATGGAAGTTCATCGGCAAAATTGATGTCAACAAGATTAATTTCACCAAGTAATTTTCGGGCTTCAAACACCGTAGATGCACTGCTTAGTATATATGGAATCAACTCAAAAGGGGCAATATTAATCATATTATTTTCACAGTCATTATATACTGCATTACCTTCAAAGTTCAGTCCTGCAATAGACAATCCCTTTTCGTTGCATGCATCATAATATAGGGGATACTCATCAATGCCTGCGGCAATTCCGATTATGGCATAATGACTTTTAACGTCATCGATTTTTCTGTATTTGAACTCATAATTTCGAGGAGTTATTGTTACCCGTTCATTATATGAAATCTCATAATCAAAATTGCGTCCAAAATAATGCTTATCTGTAATATAATTGCTTGCGGTACACATATTTTCACCTGCCAAAATTTGAATACATCAATGCTCTTGATTTAATTTCCCCAAAAGTATCCTCAATCAACAAATCACCATTCTTAAATACAGTCTGAAGATAATCTTCACCGTCACTGTCTATTGAAACTGTTTTAAATGAATTGTTTTCATTGATTAATTTAAACCTTCCTGTTTTTGACTTTTTACTTGAATCCAGAGGGTTTTTAAATATGTCATGCCATACTCCGTCCCTCAATTGTGCTGAACATTTGAATGCATTTCTTTGAGTGTCACGGGTTAGGGATGAGTGAAGACCGCCACCCATACCGAAGATAATATTTTGAGCGGCCCATCCGTTGGATTTCATTGCAAACAGTATATCCCTAATTTTGTGATAGTTCAAGCCGTCTCCCCACAAAAGGCCAATGTTCAAGTCAAAAACCTTGTATCCTTTATCTGTCAAATGGGAGCCGAAACCCTGTGAAAGCAGATTCAAACAGTCAATTGTTGTTGAAACAGGTTCTCCACTATCCGGTCTGAATACAACCTTATTGCCTTCACCATCAAGGAAATTTAAGATGGTCTCATTCAGTTCACTTCCTGACTTTCCGGCTTCGATTAAAAAATTCCTATAATCATATGAGTCAATTACTATGGATAGGATTCCTTCCCTTGCATTATCTATAACATTCATAATCTGGTCAAATTCGCCTTCAGGACCAAGTGAAGTCATGACACTGTGTTCTGTTGCCTGAACTGAAAATCCATATAAGTTGGAATCGTTATAATAATTTTCAGGAATTGTCAATGCAGGAATAGTGTCGGTACCCGAAAAACTGAGCAGATGGGCAGATCCGCAAAGCATTGATGATTCTGTTGATGTTGCTCCCCGATATCCGAAATCATGAAGCATGAAGTCCAGATTATCCTTTTGAGAACCTGTAACATCCAGATAAAAATTTGATAGTTTTCTGACTTCCGCAGATAGTGTTGCAACAGTTGAAGGATACCAAACCTGAAGCAGAAGTGATTCAAGATAATTCACCAGCCAGTATGATTTCCTGTCAGTGTTTTCAACAGTCATCAAAACATTGCTGACGTCCACAGGTGTTCCTTCAGCAACTGCCTTGATTTCAATAGGAAGTTTACCATCATATTCATCAAGGATATACTCCCAGCCATCCTTGTTGAAAATGCCTTCCCCTATATGGGCTGATATGAGTTTATCCGCTTCATCAATTTTTTCCTGAGTTACTACAGAGCCTTTTAAATACTTTTTAATTATATACTGGAGTCCGTAAAAAATTGTTTTATTGAACTCAGCACCTACCCTGCTTTCAAGGTATGAATAAATCTTTTCAGTGCCTTTTGGGTAAAAATAGTGATGAGTTACTTTATAACTATCAGTTAAAAGACAAATGTTGTTTTCAATCATAATATCCCTTTTAAATTGATATATGATTGTTATAAAATATAAATATTGCTAAAAAAAAGAAAAAATAAGAAAAAAGAATCTAGATGTAACTAGTATCCTGTTTTCTGAAGTGTGCTTGTGGGTGATCACATAATGGGCAAACTTCAGGAGCTTCCTTACCATAATGGATGTATCCACAATTGTTACATTTCCATGCGATTTCTTCGTCCTTTTTAAATACAGTGCCTGCTTTGATTTTGTCAGCTAATGCATTGTATCTGTCTTCGTGTGCCTTTTCAGTGGCACCTGCAGCATCAAACAAATCTGCTATATCATCAAAGCCTTCTTCACGAGCAGTTTCAGCGAATTCCTTATACATTGAAGTCCATTCGAAGTTTTCACCTGCTGCAGCATCTGCGAGATTGCTTTCAGTGTCAGGGACTTTGCCGCCGTTCAATAATTTGAACCAGATTTTTGCATGTTCTTTTTCATTGTCAGATGATTCTTGGAAAATCTCTTTTATTTCCACATAACCGTCCTTTTTAGCTTGAGAAGCATAAAATTCATATTTTACACGTGCTTGTGATTCACCGGCAAGTGCTGCTTTTAAATTTTCTTCGGTTTTTGTTCCTTTTAAATCTGCCATAATATCAAACCTCTAAATTAAAATATATTAAAAGACTATTTAAACATTTGGTGAGTAGTCAGTAACTAAAAAAAAATAAAAAAAAAAGTTAAGAACTTATTTGAAGTTAGTAGCTCTTTCTTCGAAGTGTGCTTTTGGAACTCCGCAAACAGGACACATTTCAGGTGCTTGAGAACCTTTGAAAATGAATCCACAGTTTTCACATTTCCATTCAATTTCTTCTTCTTTTTTGAATACGGATTCTGCTTCAACATTTGCAAGTAAAGTTCTGTATCTTTCTTCATGTTCTTTTTCGATTGCACCTACTTTTTCAAATAAGAATGCAATTTTTGCGAATCCTTCTTCTTTAGCAGTTTCTGCGAATTCTTTGTACATGGAAGTCCATTCTTCGTTTTCACCGTCTGCTGCTGCATTTAAGTTTTCAATTGTGTCAGGAATTTCTTCATCATGTAACAATTTATACCAGATTTTTGCATGTTCTCTTTCGTTTTTGGAAGTTTCCATGAAAATATCATGGATTTGAACATATCCTTCTTCTTTTGCTTTTGCAGCAAAGTATTGGTATTTAGTATGTGCTTGGGACTCACCAGCAAAAGCTGCTTGTAAGTTTGCTTCAGTTTTTGAACCTTTTAAATCTGCCATTTTATACATCTCCATTATTAATAATTGAAGTATTTATTCTATATAGAATGATAGAATATATATTAATCATCATTTAAAAATTTATTGAAAAATTTTTAAAATTGAGACCCTTACATATTATGAAAACATTGAAAAAAAAAATAAAAAAAGAAGAATAGAAATGTTATCTATTCTGAATATATTAAACCTACACCATAATTGACAAATAACAGGGCAAAACCGCCAAGAATAAGGTCAACTATCACTATACCAATGACCGGAATGATTGCTACTACTGATAAAATTAAAGCTAAAACAATCAAAAGAATGGATACAACAATTAGGAACAAGATAATGTTCAATATTCCAATTCTTTTTACGTCCGCAAATACTTCTCCAATGCTTAATGCATCGCCGATACTGCGTGATATAGCAAATCTTGCTTCAGCAATTATTGCAAATATTCCAAATATGATAAATATAATTACTGCGAAAACTGCCCAAATTCCTAAAGATCCTGCCATTTTATCCAATCCTGCTCCAATTGCACCAAACATGAATAAAAGAACAAGAGTAATGATAATTGGAATAATGAAGTAAACCAATCCGATAATTAATACTTTAATACCGTCTACAAAATTATTTGCAAAATCAAAATCAGGAATTTCATTAGAGTTATCAATTCCTCTTTTAATCACATCAATTGAATAACCGCTCAAAATAACTGAAAATACTATAGCAATTATTATTCCAATGATGGCCATAAATGAATTTGGTCCAAATAATCCGTAGAAAATCCCATCCATATCAGAAATAACAAAAATAAGACCTACAATCAAAAATTTTGTTAAATCAGAAAACGGATAAGATATCGACTTTGATAAAATATCACCCAAGCCCATTTTTTCACCTTATTGTAATTTATTTTAAACAAAAAACACTATATTAAAGTGTTAATAGTAATTTTGTTTTATATAATATTTAAATATAATGTGAAATTTTTAAAAAAAAGAAAGAAAAGAATAGAATAAAATCTATTCATCGACACCGAAGGATTTTTTAAGTAAATCTGCATTAACAAATCCTTCTTTGTAAATTTTACCAGTAGTTAAATCATTGATTACTACTTCTGCAGGAGCGAACATTCCTTTATCAATTTGGTAGAAATCAAATCCTGCTTCTTTAAATACATCGAAGAACGGTTTACCATATCCATCAGCAGCGGAAGATGGTAATTGAGCTGCTACATTAGCAATATCATCGCCTTCTTCAGATTCTACATAGTAGTAGGTTCTTCCACCGAACAATACTGCATCATTGGTTTTACCCATAGCTTTAAGTCCGTCTGGGTCAACAGGTGCGATTGGTGCAATACCTGCAGCATGTTTTACTTTGGTTACATCGAATTTAATGAATTCCAACATTTTGTAAGTTCCGTTTTCAACAACTCTTCCGGAAATTTGAATAGATCCGACTAAAGAAGAAGTAGGAGCTACAAGCAAGTAGACATTTTTAACATCGACATCACATTCATCAGCAATGTATTGAGCCACATCATCGCCAGGCAATACATCAGCTTCTAAAGTTAAGATTGCTAAATCTGCACCTTTATCATCATATCCTATTTCTTCATAGGTTTCTGCAGGTTTTAATGCAATAGCTCTAGCAGGACCAGAACCTAATGCAAAAAAGTCTCCTACAGATACAGACCAACCTGCTTTTTGTGAACCTAAGGTTGAAATAGAAGGTGAGTCAGTTTTGATTTTTACAGAAGGAAGTGCGAATTTTTCAGATAAATCTCCAGGAATTGAAATTCCAACATCTGCAAGTCCACCAAGACAAACTTTAGTATAAAGTTCTCCTGCTTTGAAACTTCCATCAACATTTACACCACAGTCAATAACAGTAGCACCATTGTCTAAAGTTTCTACAGCAATGTTCAATTCATCTGCTTTTTCAATCATTACATCTACGGTTTTTTTAGCTTCTACGTTTACACTTACCATAGTTTAACCTCATTTAAAATATTAACTTAAATAATTAAGTTATTAATTAAAATTATAGCTTTATTATTATTTAAAATTGTCTAAATGAATTTGGCAACAACATCAATATCTACCAGCATATGATGCCATTATGAAAAAAAATCCTCCAAATAACCTACTGACTAGAACTTTCCTGAGCATCAACGCCAGCCGCATCAGTGGAATTTTTATTGGAACTTCCCTCACGAACCTTAATCAATTTAACTGCATTTGATGAATTGAATTTTTCATTTCCCTCAAATGTAACATTTATTGTGAGTCTTCCAGGATCCTTATTTGCAACGGTTGTATCTGCTATTCCATTGGAATCTGTAGTTATTGAATAAAATTGTCTTTTGCCCTTATTGTCCATCATGACTATCTTAACTGATTCATTGGAAAGAGGATTACCACCAATATCGCTAAGTTTTATATTTATTGAATCCCCATTATGTACAGTGTCATTGGAAATTATCTCTATTTGAGATTCTTTAATACCAAAGAGGGAACTTACTGCAAAAATAGCCAATAAAACAGCAATTATAATTATTACCAATGAAATAATCCACATATCTGTCTTTTTCAAAATCATCCCCTCTTTTATAAAATATGTTATATATTCACTAATTATATTTTGAAATTCGACATATTTAAACTTATAATATTAATAGATGTTCACCTCAAAATTAAACATGGATCAATACCCCTTAATTTTTAAAATCTGTCAAAGTGGACTTTGGATTTGTCATAGCGAATCTTTACCTCACCATCTCTTTCAGGCCATCCGACACATATTACAGAAAAAGGAATGCAGTAATCCGGAATATTCAGATATTCCTTTAGCTTTAGGGTCCTATCTTCAATCGGGTGAAAGCCAAGCCAAACTGCACCCAACCCTTCATGTGTTGCTTGAAGCAAAATGTTTTCATTGCATGCTCCAAGGTCCTGTTCTATCATCCCATGAACTTTGGATTCATTAAGATTTCCAAGAGTAATGATTAAATGTGATGCTTCACGGGCAGGAGTTGCGAATTTATGCATTTTTGAAATTGCCTTCTTGTCCTCCTTTTTTGATACGACAATGAATTCCCAAGGCTGCGCATTGCAGGCGGACGGCGCTTGCATAGCTGCCTTAAGCAGATTTTCAATTAACTCATCAGGAACTCTTTCATCCCTGTATTTTCGTACACTTTTTCTCTTGAATATTAAGCTCATCTAACCACCAAACAATTCTTCAATTTCTTCTCTAACATAAGGATAGTCATTACTGTCTGTCAGTATATTTATTTGATCGCCATAGTTGATATGGAAATCTTCAGTCGGTATCATATATTTGCCATTGCGAATTACAGACACTACAATTGCATTTTTAGGAAATGGAATATCTTTAATCTTAAAATTTATATAATTGCAATCCAGCGGAACCACATACTCGCTTAAAACATGTTTTGAAGGTTTACTTACATATTCCCTATTTTTCTTCAACAGCAACCTGTCATACAATGATTCATAAATCGGCTCGTTACCTAAAAGTGTAGGAACCATATATGCCATCAATGATACTATTATCATTGCAACAAGAGACTCTGTTGAACCGGACATTTCCGCAAGAAGCACAATGCCTGTAATTGGAGACCTTACAGTAGCTGCGAAAAATCCCGCCATTGAGATGATTATGAATTTATAAATCAACTCATGCTGCCATCCGAATGCAGGAACAACAATTGAACCGAACACTGCACCAATATAAGCCCCCAATACCAAAATAGGCAAAAAGATTCCACCTGGAGCGCCTGATGAAAATGAAAACATTGAAAATATGTATTTTAAAATCAACAATAGGACCAAAACGCTTAAAGATGGAATTGCAACACCCAGCATATCCATCATAAAGTGTCCCCCATCACTTATTTCTGGAATTGAGAGTGCAACAACACCGGATAGCATAAAAACCAAAACAAATTTAAGCCATGAAGGGATTTTAAGATTATTTACAAAATCGCTTGACTTTATCATCCCTACATTATAAATATAACCTAAAACACCGATTATAAAACCAAGGATAACTAGAATCCAAAATGATTCAAGAGGAATATTTAAAACAGGAAAATTCAGGATTGTTGATTGGCCAAAAATCATTTTTGATGTAAAATCAGAAACAATTGCAGACACTAGAGCTATGAAAATTAAAGTCTTATCAAAACCGTGATTGATTTCTTCAAAAACAAATATCACACCGGCAAGCGGAGCATTGAATGCAGCTGTAATACCTACTGCAGAACCAACTAAAATCAATCTAATCTCATCAGTTTTTGAGCCTTTAAACAATTTAGCGATACCTTTTCCCGCCATACCACCAATTTGAACTGACGGACCTTCAGGACCTAAAGACAACCCACCAAGAGCAGTCAATAAACCTGCCACAATTTTAGAAAACAGAACCTTCGCCCAATTGGCTTCCATATGACCTTTAACTTCAGCATAAACCTGAGGAATTCCGCTGCCTGCAGAGTCAGCTTCCCATTTGGTTAACCAATCTATCAAAAGACCCATAACGGCAAGTGCTATAAAAAATAATATAATGTATAACACATTTCCATGTATTATGTTTAAATAGTTTCTTAAAATGTGTTCTGAACCTGCAAGTAAAAATCTGTATAAGCAAACCATCAATCCTGCAAATACACCGACCATCATTCCCTGAATCGTTAATTGGAAGATATATTTTGGATTTTCACTTACAGATTTTAGTGTTTTTTCAAGAGTTTTCATCATATAACTATTTATTCAAAATCATATAAATTTTTTAAGAATGTTTATAAAAAATAAAGTAAAAAGATAATATCAGAAAAAAAATTAAGTGGATTACCAGGGTAAATAGAGAAGTAAACAAAATATTTCATGAAATAACAAAAGCCCTAAGAAAATACGGCTTTGGAAAATTTCTAAACAAAACAGTAAAAGAAAAAATAATCCCATCTAAAGATGATGAATACGAAATTCTGCTCGATACTGAACTTCCAAAAAATTTAAGAATGATGTTTCAGGAATTTGGGAACCAGTTTCATCAAATTAGGTCAATTGTTAAGTACCAGACCAGATATGGTTGGAGAAAGAATAGCCAAAGAGTTTGAACAATTGCAGGAAGACAATCCTCCAGTTCCCTATGATGAAGTTAAAAATTTTATCGAAAACAAGAAAGGCAGTTTACTTTACTACAAAAATATGCTCACATCCCTGCTTCCACTTATTGCAAAAGCCATTCACAAAATCGATAATGGAGATATGAAAGTTAAGTTTGAACTGGATGGACTTGACCGTATTGTCAGCAAATTTTCACTGGTTGTAATTATAGCTGCGCTTTTAATAAGTTCCTCATTGGTTATGACAATTACCAGAGGCCCAATGCTATTTGACATGCCTTTAATTGCAGTTATCGGATATGTCATAACTCTTATTTTAAGCATTATTGGCATTATAAACTATTTATACGGCAGATAAATCTAAAAAAATATGAAGAATTAATTTCTTCATCCCCTTTTCTATTTTTTATATTGAAATTTGAAAAAAATGAGTAAAATTAGTAAAAAATATGTAAGCAAGATTTCAAGACTATTGAAACCTCACTATCCAATGAAAAAAAATAATATTGGAAAAATATTGATTATCTATTTTCTTTTAATAACTATAACAGCACCTACAATTGCAATTACAACTAATAAAATTAAGATTGGATTACCAGTACTTAATAAACCATGATTTGTTGTTGCATTAGTAGCATTAGTATGATTAGTATGATTTCCAGTTGTATTAGTAACATTGCCTGTTTTATTGGTTACATTACCGGTTGAGTTAGAATTATCACCTGTTGCATTTCCAGTTGGATCAGTTCCATCGTCATGGTAAGGGACACCATCAGGAGCAACATCAGTCGGACCATCAGGACCAATATCATCACCAGATCCAAAATCACCGGAACCAGAATAACCACCATCAGATCCAACATCACCTTCACCAGAGACATCTTCTGCACATACTACACCTGTAGATACAATTAAACAGAAAATCGCCAATACAGCAATCAATTTTTTAGAAATGTTCATGTTTTCACCTCTTGAAAATTTTAGTGTGAAATATAAAATAATAATTATATAACTACACTAAAATATATAAACTCATCAATATTTAAAGTTTTTCGAAAGTAAGCGGATACCTACATTTAATTTAGACTAATTAACAAATACAAATTTATAGGATACCTGGAAATGAATGTTCTATTTCCTGTCTAAAAAAAGAAGAGTTGTAGGTGAATTGCACCTACTTAAATTTAAATTATGCCAAGTTTTTTAGCTGTATTTTCATCTACTTTACCAGTTACCTTAAGTCCATAGTCTTTTTGGAACTCTTTGACGGATCTGACAGTGCAATCTCCATAGATTCCATCAACTTTCAAGTAATGGCCTTGGTATGTGAGATAGTAGCCATTGTTTTTCAAAGCCCTTTGGATTTTTTTAACCATTGCTGAGTCTTTGCTTCCTTTAGAAACAGTTTTAAAAACAATTTTGACAGTTATTTTTGCCTTTTTGGATACCTTATTGTAGTATTTGTTTCCATTATAAGTTATAGTTGCTTTGAATGTTCCTTTTTTGTTCAGCTTGGTGATCTTGAATGTTGCTTTTCCTTTAGAATTGGTTTTTGCAGCATATGTTTTACCTTTTACTTTCAAGGTGACTTTTGCATTCATGATTGCTTTGCCCTTATTATCCTTTAAGGAAATTGTGTACTTTTTGGTTTTTGTAGTTGTCTTAAAGGTTTTTGCCTTGGCAGTTATTTTAGGAGTTGCCTTTTTGACTGTGACCTTGACGCTTTTAGTTGAGTTGTCATAATTGGTGTTGCCGTTGAATGCTATTTTAGCAGCATATGTTTTAGGAACCATTCCCTTAATAGATACTTTAACCTGACCATTTTTATCAGTAGTGTATTTTTTAGCGCCATTCAAGTTGACTGTTATTTGAGCACCACTAATCGCATTGCCATTAATATCCGTTAAAGTAATGAGCATATTTTTATTAACATTGAAAATTGCAGTTACCGGATTTGCTGTCAATTGAGTAGGAAGCTTTTTAACCATGAGGTTAATTGTGTGTTTGGCGCCACCCATTGAAGCGGTTACACCAGCAATTCCACTGGTGGTTGAATCAAATTCAATAGCCTCTCCCAAAGAAGCAAAAGTATCGTTAACATCCCCATTTGTTGCAGTAATTGTTAACTCAACAGAACCCAAAAGATAATGTTCATATATCTCGCCTGAAGTTGAATTATAATTATACAAAAGGAATACAACATTTGAGGTATCAAAAACAGTGATATTATTAGGACTTGCTGTTGCGTTTAAAAACAGCCAGGTATCATAATCCACATCACCCTTTATATTAGGTTGTGCATCATA
The DNA here is from genome assembly GCF_900314695.1 of uncultured Methanobrevibacter sp. NCBI lineage: Archaea > Methanobacteriati > Methanobacteriota > Methanobacteria > Methanobacteriales > Methanobacteriaceae > Methanobrevibacter > uncultured Methanobrevibacter sp. The sequence continues at coordinate 15,970 of NZ_OMWD01000034.1, forward strand.
ATTGGTTGCATTATTTCCAAACCAATTATAATCGGCATTGAGTCCTTTACCCGCCATGATTTCATATGTACTTTCATTATTTAAGAAAACATTGTTATTCACGTTTGTATTATTTGATGAATTGATTGCAATTGTTGATTCAACAATATTTCCTAAGAAAACACCATCGCTTATATTTGTATCATTTGCAAAATTCAATCTTATTACTGCATTTCCAGTATTATTAACAAATATTGCTTCAAAATTGGAATTGATTGTACCGTTAACATCGATTACAGCACCATATGCACTGTTATTGATGAAATAAGATCTGATAACCTTATCTTCCGACATATTTTTGGAAATGTGAATTGCACTACCCTCAATGTCTGCCTGATTTTGAATGAAAAATGTATTTTCCAGCATGTTCCTTTTTGAATTATCAAAAGATAATGCACCACCATTTTTACCTGCAGTATTGTTTATAAAAGCAGTTTCAAAGAAAATGACATATTTTGCATCATCATCCACATTTATTGCACCACCATTGCCTGCAGCACTATTGTTTATAAATAAGACATTGTCAAAAACAACACCTGCCAAATTCGCATAAACATTTATGCATCCACCATCGACAGAAAGTGCAGAATTATTGATGAAAACACATTTGTTATAGGTTTCAGAATCTGAATAGCCTCTATTGTATATTGCACCACCATTATTGGTAGCAACATTACCTATAAATACAGTATTATTGTATTTATTGTAATTGGAATTTCTATAACTGTATAATGCTCCACCATTTGCTTTAGCAGAGTTGTTGACAAATACACAATTGTTTAATGTATTTCGCTCTATATTTCTGGAATAGTATATTGCACCACCATGATTAGAAGCGGAGTTATTAATAAACACACATGTTTCAAAGGAGTTGTAGTTAGAATATCCATAACCGTTAAATGCTCCACCGTTTTTAGCCCTGTTGTTGATGAAAGTGGAATTTGCATATGAATTATTGTCATTAACATTATGATCAGTGTTTATAGCTCCCCCACCATTTGCAGCATGATTATTTAAAAATGTGAGATTATTGAAAGTTGTTTTTGTTAATTGTGCATGGAAATTGATTGCTCCACCATCTGCTCCATTTGCTCTATTATTGGAAAAAGCTATATTTTCAAACAGATTTCCACTGGAATTGATTAAAAAATAAATTGCACCACCATTTTTAGCGGCAATATTTGATGCAAATTCAGAATTTTTGACAGTGCTATTAATGAATGCACCTTTGGCATATATTGCACCACCATTCTGTGTAGCAGTGTTGTTTATAAATTTACAGTTATCAATCCCAATGCCTGAAACATCTCCGTTCAATATTATTGCTCCACCGAGGTTTGAATTTCCGTTCATAAATGTGATATTATTTAAAATAACATTATTCAAAGAAGTTATATTGAATATCCTGGATTGTCCCATACCATTTATTGTAAAACCGTTACCGTTAATAGTTATTGGATTTGTTATGGTTATTCCATTATTTGAAAATGAATCATCATAAGCATAATTATTTTCAAGATTTACCACACCTCCAACACCCACAGCATCGATTTTTGTTTGTAAATCACTAAATGTTCCATTATCAATTTTGCCGATTATTTCTTTTTCATTTACTTGTTTTACTGCATCATCATTTGAATATGATTGTATTTCATTTCCAGACATATCCGAATCTACTGTTGCAATATCTGTTGTATTTTCAACGGCACTTACCGCTGAAATCGCCAATAAAGCTACAAATAATAGTAGACCTATGATGAAAAACTTATTTTTGTAGTACATTAATTACCTCCATATTATATTATAATGAATATTTTATTAAATAATTATGGTAAAATAAATTATTAATTTTACATTTAATAGTCACATATGCAACTGTCTAAAATATTAAGTAACGAGTGTTGGCAGAAATTATTAGATTTTGAACATTTTTCATTTACTCCATTTAGATCTTTTTAATATTTTTTTTAAGATAGTGATATGAATTTTATTGAACTAATAACCGAGTGTAAATCCATTTTATTCACTTTAATAAGATTAAACAATCTTATTAAGTTGTAGGAAGCTACAATTGTGAACATTAGGTTTTGTACTCTTTTTAATCCAATTATTGGAAGGCAATCATAGTTGTAAATTCTTTTGAAAGTCCCATTATGTGCTTCAACAGTCTTTGAACGTAACTTATAGTCTTTTATTCCATCTTTAGTGGACATTAATCTTTCAACTTTGTACGTAACTTCGTGAACATACCTAGTTATTGTTCTATGATTAGTTGTGTAGCATTTTCCTTTATATTTGCAATTTTTGCAGGCTTGATAGTTGGAATAGACCAATTTGATTTTATTTCCCCCACCTTTTTCTTGTGGAGCATGATATGCCCCATCAAGAGTTAATTCTTCATTATTGGGACAAATGAAAACATTTTTATATTCATCAAAAACAAAATAATCTATAGCAAATGGATTGTCAGGTAGATTACCTGAATTCTCTCTATTTTGCTGTTTTGTTGGAATTAAAGCAGTTATACCTAATTCCTCGAGATATTACAAATTTGCTAGTGTTGAATAGATTGTATCCGCGCTAATTTTTTGGGGTTTAATTTGTAAATTAACGAGGATTTGATTCATTAATGCAGGAATTTGATAATGATCCGTGGGATTTTGAACTGCATTAACTCCACATATTAACTTTGATTTGGTATCAGTGCCCAATTGAATGTTAAATGAAAATTTAGGATACTTTTGCCCATTATCTTTAACTTTCATCAGTCGAGCATCATGATCATTCAAAGCCAACGACACCTGGCCAGAATAATCCAACAACTGCCACCAATAAAAAAGAATTTCAATTTTTTCTCCATCATTTTTTGATTTATCGTCTAAAAATTTTCGTGCTGTTCGTCTAAGCTTTTTAATTTCATCTTTAATTAATTCTTCGACCATATAATGCTTTATTAATAAACTAATGTCCTTTTCTTTGATTATATTGAATGAAGAATTGTAAGCATTTTTTATTGTTCCATCAATTGCAATATGTTCAAAATCTGTTAATCCAATTTTATTAGCCACAATTAGGATAAAACTAATAATTAATTGGTAAATTGATTGAAAATACTTACAATAATCACGTATTGTTCTGTCACTTGGTTCTATGGCATGTGAAATTAAATTATACAAGTGATTGTACTTCGCATTATAAGCCAGTTCCACAGTGCTTGTTATTTTATTTATATATCCATAAAAAATTAGTTTTATCATATCTTTAAGGTCAAAAGGTGGTTTTCCAACATTGGAAATTTTTCGTTCGATTTTAAAGAAATTAAAAGTACCCTCAACGATAGTTGATGCAAGATACATTAGCTGAAATTCATCTTCCATTTCCTCTATTTCCCTACTTTTATCGCTCAAAATATAGTTATTCAAAATTATATCAATTAAAAACTCCTATATTGAATTAAATAATTATAGATTTGACTATAATTAATTATATATTTGTTATTTCTAATATAAATAGATTTAAATAACTTATAGTTAGAATAATTAGTGATAAAGTATTAAAATTAAATATTAATAATTTTAATAAATAATTAGATTAAATTACCTGCAACAAGATGATTAATTTAAAAAATAGTAAGTATTCATGGAAAAAAATTTGCACAAATTAAAATTGAACAAAATTTAATAAAAATAGAAAAAATAGGATAAAAATTGAATTAGATTTAAAGCTCAATAATTTCTGCCAACACTCGTAACTTTTAAAAAAAAAAGAGTCTGAAAAATTCTATCTTAGAAGACATTTCGACCTAAATTTACCATTATTTAAAATCCCAAAATGGGAAAATTACCTGATGATACACACATACGAACTTGCGAAAAGTGCTTCGCTCCAAAGGTAGGATTAAAATAGTGAATGTAATGATGCGGTAAACTAAAAACTGAAGAACAAAAGCATGAATAAAATAGGCATCCACATTGAATAATGATATGAAAAAATTTAGTAAAAAAATAAAAAATTAGTAGGATGCAGATGCATCTACTTTTTAATTTTTACAGTTTTCTTAACAGTGTCTTTCAAGTATGTTACCTGATAAGTAACTTTTTTGCCAACTTTAAGTTTTTTGAAACCATTGTTTTTGATTTTGAATGTTGCAATAGCTTTTTTGTTGTTAATTGAACCTCTCCGGCTTGTAGAAGCCGGAGATTCTTAGGCCATGCCTATTTTTTCGTCAAAGCATTTCCATTCATAATAATATGTGGATTTTCCTTGAC
>NZ_OMWD01000035.1 GCF_900314695.1 uncultured Methanobrevibacter sp.
TGTCCTAAAAGGGACACGTACGGTTCTTAGAAGAGGGGAGACAAGCAATTGTCTCTTCTTATTCGACCTAATCTCACCACCCCATCCACATAAAAAAAAAATATAGACACTAACCCACTAAAATGTGCAATTCATCCCCCGGCTTAAAGAAGCCGGAGAATTCTTGCACAATAAAGTTAAAAATTAATAAATTAATAAAAAACCCTATTTTCAAAGTATTAGATAAAATAAGTAGTTTAAAAATTTTAGTTACTAAAGATTAATTTAGAGGGAAGCCTATGTTCTAGTTAGAACTTCTCCAAGTGTTTCCACAATTGGCACAACGAATGAAATTAGTTGGAGCCTCATCAGCAGACCTTGTCTGTACAGTCCACCAATAACCTTTAGTTCCACCACACTTATAGCAGGTTATTGTAGTTGTCGGAAGGGCAACATTGTTTTTATCCGTAACCACCACTTTCATTTCAGGATTCTTTTCACCTTCCATATGATACTGCTCCTCAATATCATCATTTGTCAGTGACTTTTCATATCCGCATCTACATTTAACCTTTCCTTTACTGGGCATTAACATTGCACCACAATCAGGACAAAATTCCATACATTTAACACCATTAAAAATTCGTAAGTATTATTATAATCAAAGTTGTTTATAAAATAATCGATTGATTATGATTTTCTATATAATAGATAATTGAAGATCAACATCATCAGGGCAAAAATTGTCATGTAAAATATAGCATTAAGTATCAGACTAAAATGAACACCATTAAAAATCATCACAAGATGATCGAATGAACTTAAAACACCGCTTCCGAATATCAGAGGCACCAAAATCAAAAATAAAATATCAAAGACTAAAATATTCACTATTACAAATTTAAACCTCTGGGAGTTGTTTTTAAGTTTTCCACCTTCAATAAGAATCTCGGTTCCAAAAACAACTAAAAAATACAATCCAAACAAGTTTCCAATATACATTACTTCAGTGAGGTTGAACTGCAAAAGAAAATAACATGCAACACCAGCAATTATGAATGCTGAGATAAAATTTATAATGCTTGCACGTAAAAAATTAGCTTCAACCATCAAATCACCAAATCACATATTGAAATTTAATATAATATTTGTAATTTGGATTATATAAGATTTAAGAAAAAAAAGTTTAAATGTGAAAGGATTTAACCTTCCACCATTATCAGCTTACCCGTAGCAGGGTCTTTATAGACTTTACCCATTTCAGTATAACCTTGACCAGAACTGTTTGAAGTGTCTGGAGTATCATTTAACTGTTGGCCTTGGTCTACTTGAGTAGTCTTTTGCTGCTGCATCTGTTCTTGAATATTCTGACTTGGATCAATCATTGCCTGCATGTTCCAGCTTATGATAACAAAAACTAAAAAGCCAACTGCAATAACAAGCATTGCATCCACAAGGTTAGATGTACCTGCCATTGGGTCTTCTTCGACTCTTCTTGATCGTCTTCTACTTCGCTTTCTTACCATAAAATCACTATTTATTCATATAATCAAGAACTGCATCAATCAATGCATCCAAATCAGATAAGTATCTGTCATACCAACCAGATCTGATTTTACCTAATACATAACATAATGCACCGGAACCGATACCTACGATTGTTGTGTTGAATGCAACTGTAAGGGAACTTGCAAGGGTGTTAATGTCACCGGCACCTAAAGCCGCAAGTCCAGGACCCATAGGGATTAAAGTACCCATTAACCCTAAAGTCGGTCCGATACGAGTAATAATGTCTGTTTTCTGTAGATTATCTAAAGTTTTCTCTTCTTCAAATTCAAATAGTTTACGTGCTAAAGCTTCTCTTGAAGTATTGCCCAATGCTTCGGAAGATGCAATTTCTGTTAAAACCTTTTTCTGAGATTTTGGTATTTTAGCATCTGAAATAATGTTTTTAAGCTCTTCAACAGAACCTGCAGCATTAATATCATAAATCAAATCTCTGATAGTTCCTACAGGAACCTTTCTTCTTGAAGTATACTCAGCAATCACTCCACCTAAAGAGATAATTGTAATAATCACAATTATAAGCAAAATAACCAATACTGGAATGGTCAAGCTCTGTGAGATTACATCAAGAGAACCTGTTAAAAATTCTCCACCAGGAATATTTAAAGCCATATTTTTTCACCTAAAAATTATTCTAAAAGACTCCTACCTCTTTTAGTTAAAACCATACCTCCAACAATTAAAATAGCGAACGCTAATATTACCATAAGTATGTCTTGAGGAGAACTAATTGAAATAGGACTTACGGTTTTTGTCAAAGCTCCTGCAATGTTTGGAATTACAATCGCTGAAAGCAGGAAATATGCTCCTAAAAGCAACATGAAATTGCCCAATACAATAGGATAAGGTTTGCGTATGAACCTGACAATTGTATTTGATGCCAAATATGTTACAACCATGACTGCCACCAAAGCTGCAGCCGCATACCAACTCAAATTAAGTGAGCTGACACCAATTGTAGGTGCAACAATCAAAACACTTGCGATAATTGAACCAAAACAGCATGGACAAGGAGCTATAATAGCTAGAGAAGTTGCAGTAGATGTATTCTTATCATGTATTTTCCATTCCCTAATTGTAAATAAACCTGCAATAATCATGATTGAAGCCATGATAATATAAAAAATTGTATTATATCCGTAGATGGCCTGTATTAATTGGTCAGCATATAATGAAGCAATAGCAGAAATCAAAACCACTCCACCACCATATGCAATACAGATTATTGCAAATAATTTTTTAGACAAATTAGCCAAACCTGACGCCAATCCTATTTTTACACCAAAAACAAGAACTGAGGCGAAAATACCAACTTGCCACAAAACACTCATCATATCCATATTAATTTCCCCATAATCAAATAAATTTTAATAATTTACAATTAATTATTACTTTAACAAAGTATATAAATTTTTTAACTCGATGTGTAACTAAAGACTCATCAATTAAATTATGTATTTAATAATTAAAAAAAGCATTGGTTTAAAATAGGGAAATTTAAAAAAAAAAAGGCTTTGTAGAAATCCTTATTTTTATTGAATTTGAGTTGATCTGTAAATATTATAAATTGTATTTTTGAGTTTTGTTTCTTTATTTGATAGTTGTAGGGTTCTGCTTCGATTTGTTCCGTTAAATATTCTTTTTATCACGCTGAATATTGATTCTACATTGTTTCTTCTTGAGTATATTTCTTGTTTGAATTGTTTTTTACTTTTTAGTCTATAGTGTCCGTTTTTTGCTCTGGTTTTTAATGGTATTTGATCTTCTGCTTTGGCTTCTTCGTTTATGCATTTTCTGATGGGTTCTGTGTCGTATGCTCTGTCGGCTAGTATGTATTTTGGGTTATATTTTTTTATATTTCTTATTGCTGCGATTGCAAATCGTGTGTCGAATCTTGGGCCTCTTTGGGCTGCGAAATGGAGTATTAATCTTGTATCTACGTCGATTGAAATATGGTTTTTTACGTAGCTTTTTCTTTCTTTTCGCCTTATTATTGCGTAATATTTGTCTGCGTAGTCATTTGTGAAGCCACTTCCATCTAAGGCAATTATTTCGCCAGTTATTTGATGATTTTGCAATATTAATTTGTTTAATTCTTGTAATGTTGATGTTGGTAGTCTTTGAAAGAATTTTTGGAGTGTTGTGTAGTGTGGTACCTTTTTTAAGTGCAAATATTTCTGTATTTTATCAGAAAGTTCTAATAAATCAGTTATTTGTCTGTATGTACTTCTGGTGTAGATTTTCACAGCTAAAAGTGTGAATAATGCAGGTTGTGTGAAATCATGCTTTGAAAAATGGCTTGAATACTTGATTAACACGATTTTTGAGTAATTAAATGTATATTTAATGAATTTTAACAGTTTGTTTGGTCTTATCTCTTTGTTAATTTCTTTAATTTTTTTGAGTGCTGGCTTTTCAAAACCAAAATCCGAAAGATTTAATTGCTTTGAAAACAAACAACTAACTGGAGGATAGGTATTTTCTTGCTTCATAATAATATTTATTCTCCATTTTACTATATATAACTATATATTGCTCATTTTTTTTAATCGATGTGAAATTTCAAGTGTAAAATAAAAATACCGATTCTAAGATTATTCGCTGAAAATTAAAGTAAAAATAGAAAAGAAAAATATTTTTGAAAAATTTTTTGTAAAAATCAGATAGGATTTCTACAAAGCCAAAAAAAATAAAAAAAATATTTCACTTTCGTGAAATACTTATAAATTAACGTTTAGAGTAACTTACACCAAATATTCCGCAAACAAACAATATTGAAGCTAGCGTATACAGGATATTATACGGATTAACGTTACTTCTTGGTATTTCACCCGGCAAATTAGCCCGATTGACAGTGATGTTACTTGAATTTGTTGCATTGGATGCAGTTTTATTCTTAGTAACATTTGTCTTATTTGCCTTTGAAGCATGTTTAACGATTTTACCTGCACAATCAATTGTATCATGAGTGAAATCATAATAATCGGAACCGTGATGAGTTTCTTGATTGTCATCAAACAATCCCAACAAATAAGCAAAGAAATCTCCTTGTTTTTTATGTTCACTTGATTCAATTAATTTACCTACACTAGGATAATATTTTAAGCAATATGATACGAAATCTTTATTATTAGCGTCTTTTACCCATACAAAATAGAATATTAAATCCTTCCATAATGGAGTTTGAATTAAACCTATATTCTTACTTATTTCAGGCCCGAATACTTCAAGAAGACCATAAATAGCCCTTTTAGTATTCATGCCATTGATTTTTGCATAACCTGCCGAAGTTAAAATATAGAACTTACTATAATCTTTTTTAACATTAATGCCACGGGATTTGAAGTAAGATAAAGCCTTATTTGCTGCATCAATACCAATCTGTTTAATTTCAGCTGATGTCAATTTAGCTGAAGATTTATCATTACCCTTACCATATTCATTAATATCAGGATTTAATTTGTTTTCTATTTTCAACATTTCTTTTGAATTTGACTGATCATAACTCATTACGGCAATCATTCCATTTTCAGAAGTGTTATTCTCCATACTCAACCCAATTAAAGATTCACATATTGAATCATTAATGCACACATTGTCATCTGAACTATTATAAGACCAAATAACTGTATCTTCATCAGAGCCCATCGGAACACTCAACAAATACACGTTCGTATTCATAACAGGTTCTTCAAGTTTATTACATCCGAGTAATGTTTGAATCAAATTTTGTTCAAATACCTGTTCAGATAAAAAATGTTTCAGTTCATCACATAAAACACCTTTTGCAACACCACAAGCCAAGAGATTCTTAATATAATCCCAAAGACCAGCGGAAATTTCCGAACTTACATCATCAGAAAATATTGAAGTAATAGCTCCATTTTCATAGAACACCATAGTGAGATATTCACATTTCCTTGAAAAGAATGCAATATCAATTAAATCTGATTTTAATGAAGACAATGTTATAAGATTACCTTTTTCATAAGTTATATATCCATTAGAAGCATCAATTATCCCATTTATAGTATTTTTAATAGCTACGTTATCGATTTCGTTTGAATCAGCAGTTGCAATAACCAAGATTTCATCTGCAGATTTGAAATCAAGTAAATTACATGCAGAGGTTGTTACGTCATAACCAAGTTCATAAGCCGCATCTTTATTAAATTTAAATGAATCAAATTCATTTAATATATTTAATGAATAACCCAAGAGATTTTGATTTAATAATTCAATATCCGCAAATTGTGAATCTGAGCTTTCATCCTCACCAGCACATGAAATCAAATCATCATATGAATCATAGATTTCATCACCACCAGCATATGAAATGAAATCCCCATCATCTGAAACTTCAACACGTTCACAAACATCCGGAAGTGAACTCTCATCGGCCGAAATTTCAACAGAATTTTCGTATTCGCTCGAAAGCGAATCAGAACTTTCGTATGAAGCAGATATTTCATAATTTTCATCAATTTCTACTTGAGCATTTTCTTGATTGAATGACTGTAAATCAACATCCGATGCAGTTATATCACTTGCTGAAACAACTCCCACTAAAGTTAGTGTTAAAATCAACAAAGTAACCATAACAACACCGTGTTTTATCATGAATTACTCCTAACTTTCTGTATAACTAAATTGCGCAATTATACATACATCAAATTAGTAACACCCATAAATTATTATCTAATAAAATACCGGCGCTACTAAATTATATTTTTGATTTTTATTTTAAAAAAAACTTACTGTTAAGCCATTAGAAAATATTTAAAGTTAAAAAAGATAATATAATAACATATTAAAAATTATGAGGCAAAATATGTTTTGGAATGAAAAGATTGAAACAATGCCAAGAGAAGATTTAGAAGAATTACAATTAAAAAAGCTTCAATCGACTGTCAAAAGAGCATTTGATAAAATACCTTATTATAATAAGAAATATAGTGAAATTGGAGTATATCCCGAAGACATAGAAACTTTAAAAGATATTGAAAAGTTACCTTTTATCACAAAAGATGATTTGAGAGAAAGTTACCCATTCGGATTGTTTGCAGTAGATATTGAAGAAATTAAGGAACTGCATTCATCATCAGGCACTACCGGAAAGCCTGTCGTATCCGGATATACCGAAAAGGATTTGGATACCTGGGCAGAAACCATTGCACGTGGATTGACAATGATGGGTCTTGACGAAGGAGACATTCTTCAAAATACACACGGATACGGAATGTTTACCGGCGGTTTTGGAGTTCACTACGGATGCCATAAAATAGGAGCTGCAATAATCCCTATTTCAACAGGTCAAACTCGCAGACAAATAGAAATAATGGAAGATTTCGGAACAACCGGCCTGATTTTTACACCATCTTACGGAATTCACTTGGGAGAAGTTGCAATTGAAGACGGAATTGATCCAAAAGAATTGGGAATCAAAGCCATCGGTTTTGGAGCTGAAATGTGGACAGAGGAAATCAGACAAAAAGTTCAGGACATCTTTGGCACAAAAGCCTATAATATTTATGGATTAACCGAATTGATGGGTCCGGGAGTTGGTGTTGAATGTGAAATGCAGGAAGGTTTGCACATTCCAGAAGACATTTACTATCCTGAAATTATAGACCCAAATACAGGTAAAACATTAGGTGAAAATACCCCCGGAGAACTCGTATTGACAAACCTTGAAAGAGAAGGAATGCCCGTTATTAGATTTAGAACTAAAGATTTAACCAAAATCACTTATGAAAAATGTGGATGTGGAAGAACACATGCAAGGATGAGTAGAATTACAGGTAGATCTGACGATATGATTAAAGTTAAGGGAGTAGCTATTTTCCCATCACAAATTGAAAAAGCATTGCTTAAAGCTGGTGATGTAGAGCCTCATTATTTAATTATAGTTACAAGACCTGGAACTTTAGACGAAATCGAAGTCAAAGTGGAAGCATCACAGGACATATTCTTTGACGGCGTGAAAGAAATGATGGCTGTTCAAGATAAAATCGGCAAATCAATTGAAAATGAAACAGGAATCAGGGTAAAAGTAACATTGGTAGAACCTAAAACATTACCTAGATTTGAAGGAAAAGCAAAAAGAGTTATTGATAAGAGAAACTTACATTAGGTGAAATTTATGAAAATCCAACAATTATCAATTTTTTTACAAAACAGAATGGGCAGTTTATCAAAACCCCTAGAAGTACTTTCAGATGCTGATGTTAATATTAGAGCAATGTGCATGGCTGACACTTCAGAATTTGGTATCCTAAGGCTTGTTGTTGATGATCCTCTTAAAGGAAAAGAAGCTCTGGAAGAAAAAAACTTTCTAGTTAAAATTACAGATATCATTGGTGTTGAAATGAATGATACGCCTGGAGGACTTACAGATGTTTTAAAAGTTATTAAAGACAATGACATTGATTTGGAATATCTTTATGCATTTTCTCATGAAGATGGTGAGAAAGCTATTTTATTACTCCATGCAGAAGATATTGACAATTTAATTTCAATCTTAAATGACAATGATATTGTTGTTGTACCATCCAAAGAAGTTTATAATTTATAAAAAACTTCTTTAATTCCAACCACACCACACATTCTATTTTTAAAAAAAAATGAGTTAAATTTAAAAAAAAGATAAAATAAGAAAGGAAAATGTTATTTTTCAATAACAAATCCATGATTTTGAGCTTTAGTTACAAAAACAGTACCGTTTTCACCAATAATCTCTTTGGTTTTTTCAACTATGTCTTCATTTGATTCATCGAAAATAGTATATAAAACCGGTCCAAATGAAGAGATACCTACACCATATGCACCGGCTTCTTCAATGGCTTTCATTGTTGGTAAATATGAAGCATCAAGTGAATGTTCAAGCTTATTAAAACCAACTTTTTGAAGTTCGCTTACAGCCCATCCAAAGTTTTTAATATCTTTTTCCAGCATAAATGGTACTAAATTCATTAAAATTAAATGAGATACTTTTTCCACTTCATCTCTTGGAATAGGACAGCAGTCCTGGAAAACATTTACCTCATCCTGACCGTTCATATGTTTTTCTATTTTAGGAATGGCTATTAGAATTTTCCATTCTTCCGGAAAGTCATACCTTGCAATTAATGTTGCAGGTTTTGCCTTTGAAGCACCTGAAGGTAAAAATCCAGGTTTTTCTTCAACGCTATGACCTCCATCTAAAATAAATCCACCCAAATCATGAGTATATGTTCCGATTCCGGAGGTTCCTCCTCTTCCAACAATACTGCTTAATTCTCTACTTTCCACTTCAATACCCATTGTTTCTGTTATTAAATGAGCAGTAGAAACAGCAATTTGAGTTCCACTTCCAAATCCAGAATGTGGAGGATACGTTTGATGAACAATAAAATTAAAACCGTCTTCAATATTGAAATGTTGTCTTGTTTTTTCAGCAGCTGTTGGAATTTTCTCACTGCATTCCAAAATCGCTTCATCATCATCAATATTGTCTGAAAATTCAAGAGTTACTAAATTATCATCTCTTTTTTGAATTTCTAATATAAATTGAGGCTCAGCCAATGCCAAACCAATTCCACCATCGATTCTCCTATATGACCCATTCAAATCAATGAGAGACATATGTATTCTTGAAGGTGCTTTAATAATCATTCCTATTCACTTCCATAAAAATATTAATTCCTTTTAAATATTTGTTATCGAAGTTTTATAAAGTTTTTCATTTATTTGACAATATTTCTATCTAAAAAATCAAATTGTCTATGGAATTGATTAATTTTAAAGCTAAATCATATGTAACTTCCATCGGTTCATAAGAATAGCATTCATATACAATAGTTGGTATTCCCGCTTTGGAAGTTGGTTCTGTTATAAAAGGAGGGCTTGTCCTATGCTCCGGAGCATAATATTCAACCCCATCAATTTCCCCAATAAGTATATTCATATATTCGGATGACTTTTCATCAAATCCTGGTGCAAAAATAAAATTAGTTATCTGATAATCGCCAGGGCCGTGACATCCCCTATTCGAGTGAACATCAATGAAAAGATCATATTTTTCATCAATTATTTTAGGCATTATAAATTCCTGAGCAATCAATTGGCCTTCCTTACGCCCTTCAGTTTCACTATCCAATTCATTGACATTAATATTGTAGATATAATAACAATATTTCAAGTCATCTTTAGCTGTTAGCTTGTCAAACAATGCCCTATGAGATTTACTTTCAAGAGGATGCATTCCAATCAGATAAGCAATTTTTACATTGGAATTTACATCACCAAAAGGACCGTGAACATATGCACTTCCCAAATCATTTTCGCCAATTAGTTTAGAATCATATTTTGTAGAGTCAACTTTAGCGCTGTCAGTTGGACCGTCAGGATAGCTCATCATAACACCAAAAAAAAATAAGAAATGACTAGATAAACTAGTCTTCAGAAGGTGATCTTTCACCTAATTCTTTGTTTAATTCATAGATTAATCTGTTATCGCCATCAGCTAATTTAGCTTTAGCGAGTAATTCCATTGCATTTTCTTCTTCTTCAACTTGCTCTTCGACAAACCATTGCAAGAAGTTGTTGGTAGCATGGTCTTTTTCTTCAATTGCTAAGTTAACTAAGTCATTAATAAGACCGGTTACCATTTTTTCATGTTCAAGTACATGTTCAAATGCAGCCAATGGAGAATCCCATTCTGTTTGAGGTCCATCGATTGCAGTTAAAGTTACAGAAGCTCCTCTTCTTATGATGTAATCATAAAATTTCATTCCATGTTCTAATTCTTCTTCTGCTTGTACTCTCATCCAGTTAGCAAATCCTGCTAAATCTTCATCTTCAAAGTAAGCCGCCATGGATAAATACAAATATCCTGAGTAAACTTCAGCATTTAATTGTCCATTTAAAGCTTTTTCCATTTTTTCAGATACCATTTAATATCACCAATATAATTATTAGTTTTTAATTAATATAAAACCTACTAAAATTATATAACTTAAAACTAAATTTAATTATATGATTGAAAAATCCCTTTATGAAAATTACCAAATCAGTTTCAGCGATAATCTTAAACCGGACTTCGAAGATTACCTGTTTGTTTTTAATGAAAACAGAGAATTATTTTTAACACCAAAAAAAGAATTGCCAAAAACGCTTGATGAATTTGACATTGAATTCTGTTTGTTTATTGGAAAATATAACTCCAAAAATTGTTTTGTAGTTAATGCAGATTTTAAAAATGGTTACGACTTAAGAGAAGTTTATGAATTCAATCATGACCTTTATCATATTGCGGGAAAAGCTGTACTGGTCAGAGATTGGTATATATCACACAGGTTTTGTGGAAGATGCGGAACAAAAACACAATTAGATGAAAAGGACATGATGTTAAAATGCCCAAGTTGTGGTCAAGTGCACTATCCTCGCATCGCTCCTGCAATTATTGTAGCCATCAGAAAGGATGATGAATTGCTGATGGCCAAACACAGCTACCATGACAATATCCGATATGCCTTGATAGCAGGCTTTGTAGAACCCGGCGAAAGCATTGAAGAAGCAGTTCACAGAGAAGTTCTAGAGGAAGTAGGCATCAAAATCAAAAACCTGAAGTATCAGCGCAGCCAATCATGGCCATTTCCAAATTCATTGATGCTGGCATTTACCGCAGAATACGAATCCGGAGACATCAAGGTAGACGGCGATGAAATACTTAAGGCCAACTGGTTTAAAAAAGATGAAATAATCAGATACAACTCAGACATCAGCATTTCAGACTGGTTGATTCAAGATTTCATAGACAAAAAATATTAAGTTAAATACTTGAATCCCCTTACCATCCTTTAATGGTATTCAATGCAATAATGCCCATCTTCAGCCTTCTCAAACCATCTTCCAATAATTCCTGAGGGCATGCTATATTCATCCTCAAGAAATTGTCACCATTCACACCAAAGTCTATTCCTGCAGATAAAAATAGTCCCTGGTTTGTTCTTAAAAATCCAGACAATACCTTAGAAGGAACATTCAATGCAGAACAATCCAGCCACAACAGGTATGTCGCATCACAGTCAACCAATTTGACAATCGGCAGTTCTTCAGCCAAATAACCCTTGACAATCTGTTTAT
The DNA here is from genome assembly GCF_900314695.1 of uncultured Methanobrevibacter sp. NCBI lineage: Archaea > Methanobacteriati > Methanobacteriota > Methanobacteria > Methanobacteriales > Methanobacteriaceae > Methanobrevibacter > uncultured Methanobrevibacter sp. The sequence continues at coordinate 11,671 of NZ_OMWD01000035.1, forward strand.
TCTTATATAATTCCTCCCTTAGCTCTTCAAGCCAATCCTCAGAATTGCCATATGCTGAAATTACTGCAGTTGCTGCAAATACATTGCATGAATCAGAATTGTCAATATGCATTTGGGTTTTTATTTTTTCCAGAAGTTCAGAATTTGTTGTTTGAACAATGGAACTTTGAAAACCCGCAATATTAAATGATTTTGAAGGTGATAAACATCTTATAACATTATCAGATGATTTAAACGGATTGTATTTAACATGAGGATCTGTCAAATCACAATGAATTTCATCAGAAATTAAAACAACATCATGCTTTTTGCACAATTTTTCAATCTTATCCAATTCCTCAGATGACCATATCTTACCAATAGGATTATGAGGATTGCACAAAATCATTAATTTAACTTTGGATAATTTTTCATCCAAATCATCAAAATCGATTATGTATTCACCATTTTCATATATCAACTGATTTTCAAGAACCCTGCGATTATTATCTTCAATGACATAGAAAAATACATGGTAAACCGGGGTCTGAATTAAAATTTCATCACCAACATCAGTTAAGCACCTAATCATTGAAGATATAGAAGGCATTACTCCTATTGAGTAAAGCATGTCATTTTTTGACATTTTTAAATCATATCTTTTATCCCACCAATTAATATATGCCTCAAACAATTCATCCGGAACTATAGTGTAGCCATATATCGGATGGCTTGCCCTTTTTTGGATTGCATTTTGGATAGCTGGAGCTACTTTAAAATCCATGTCAGCTACCCACATAGGCAAATCATCATCAAAATAATCCCATTTTAGAGAATTTGTGCCCTGTCTGTCAATGATGCTTTTAAAATCATTTTCAGTATTTTTCATAATGAATTCTCTCTTTATCGAATTTATCCATGAATTTGTTTTCCCAGCCTTCAGCAGGATAGCCCAATGTTATTATACAATAAGGTTTGGTTTCGCTAATGTCATCAATTCCAATAATCTCACCAATTTTTGCCATCCTTTCTTCTTCAGGTGCAACTCCATTCCAAAGACCACCTAAACCCAGGTTAACTGCTTCAAGCAACATATTTTCAGCAGCAGCACCCATATCCTGTTGCCATACGGTTTTATAAAATGCCCTTTCAATATTTGCAACAAGAACAATAGCTACTGGCGCATTTGTTACGCGAGGTTTGATTTCACCTAACCTTGCCAAAGTCTCTTTGTCTTTAACAACAACAAATTCCCATGGTTCAGCACCCAATCTTGATCCGGGTGCTTGCATTCCAGCCCTGATGATTTTTAAAATATCTTCATCACTTACTTCCTTATCATGATATTCACGAATGCTTCTTCTTGTATTAATGATTTCTTCAAATTCTACCATATAATCACTACATTAATTTAATTCATTTAAATATTAAAAAATTACTGTAAAAAACATCGGATAGAAAAAAAAAGAATTAAAAAAAAGTGGAATATTAGAATTTTGAATTTTCAAATGACCTGAATCCAATATCATTTTTTCCACAATACTCTTTAACATGATTTATTATCTCGGAAAAATCATCATCAGAACATTCATTTTTAAAATGGTACACTATTGGTTGAGCATTTGTGTATACAGTTAAAACCAAATAATCCCTACCATAAACACTTACATCAATAGTATTGAATATCTGAATACTTTTTATAATGTCTGATTGGATTTTTCCAACTGATGCCTCGTTTCCAAATGATTTGATTTCACTCTTTTCATACATTTCATGTAATTTAATAAGCTTATCATCATCAGTCAAAACATCATTATCGGGCTCAATTTCACTTAACTTATCTTTGAAAAGTTTGGCATTGTGCAATTTTTCCTGAACTTCCAATAATTCCTTTTCCAGTTCTTTTTCCTCTTCCAAAAGAGAATTTATGAATGCTTCACTGCTATTGTTGAAGTTTTCATACATTTCCAAAACATCTCTTGGAGACAATATTGAATTATTTTTAAAAAATTCTTTAGTATGAGGTTTTACACGAATACTTAAAGTTTTTAATTTTTCTTTTCTTGATTTTGAAGAGCTTTCAAAGAATTCTTCAGCAAATTCATTTCCTCTTTTTTGAAAAGCTTTCATTCTTGAAGTGAATATTTTTTCAAATTCTTCACGGGACATATCTTCAGGAAAATTGAATTCGAATTCACCCGGAGTGTATGATCCACCGAATCTTTCATTTCCAAAGACAAATTTTTTTGAATTATTATTTTCGTTTTTCATTATACCACCACAAACACGTATACATAATCTATTTTTGTATACAATTAAATATTGTGATGACATACTATTTAAATGTATGCATTTTAAAAAAAAGTATACTTAGTATTAATCCAAATAATCAGCTATTTGTCGACCTGTTGGAGTCAATCGATAAACTCTATTTCTTTTGTCTTCTTCATTAAGACAAACAACAACACCCAACTCTTTTAATTCCTTAAGTATACCAGAAATATGATTAATACGAATATCAACATCTTTAGCAATTTGTGAAGGAATTTTATCCCCCTCTTTTAATGACTTTACAGTTTTTAATCTATAAGAAGAAATATTAATCCGAGCCATTAATTTTAGCATTTCATCATCCATACCTCAACACCATTCCATAATAAAATAACTCAGAACTAATATAAACATTTAGCCACACATCTAAAACAAGATTAACTACACAATTCAACACCCATGTTAAAAGCTTTTTCCAAATCCAGAGAAAATTGATTTTCTTTTAATTTCAGTTTATTTTTCAATTCCTCATTTTCTAATGATTGCTTATACTCCCAATTAGTAATCACTCTAGAAGAGAAAAACAATACTTTTCCGTTGAACATTTCAAGCAAACCTTCCGATTGCTTAAGATGAGGACGTACAGACTCTTCAAAATATTTCACCGAATATTCCATAGAATATATTAAACCAACATTAATCTTGCCCTTAAATGTATTGCCTGTTTTAAATGAAACAATGCAATAAATCAATCTCTCGATTAAAGCCCTATAATGACTGGTTGGCTCTGTAAAAAATATTGGAGTTGCAATGATAAGGCAATCGGAATCCAAAATTCTTTCAATCAATGGAGAAACATCATCTTTCCAATAGCATTTGCCAACCTTATCATCATTCTTACAAATTGAACAATTTCTGCAACCACTCAAATCCAGCTTATACAAATCAACATATTCAACATCAGCACCAGCAGAATCAGCACCTTTCATTGCCGATTTAGCAAGTTGTGCATTAGAATCTTTTCTTTTAGGTCCTGCATTAATAACAATTGCTTTCATGCAATCACCCCTTACTCAAATTTGCAGCAATTTCAAAAGCATTTTCCAAATCATTTGGAAACTGTAAAATAAGTTGCTTTTCTTTTGCTTCCTGTGAAAAACCTGCCATATTGTATTCCGAATATTTGTGAACCTGAAGAGTATCACATACAGGATATGATATGACTTCACCATTTAAAAATGAAAATAAAAATTCAGTGCTTGACAGACTATCCTTCATTGACTGTTCATAAAACTCCAAAGGAGCATTCATCGTGTAAAAAATCCCCACATTCACCTTTCCGGTATAATAGCTTGAACCGTCATCATATGACATTATACAAAATATCAATCTTTCAACCAACGCCCTGAATTCACTGGTAGGCTGGCCAAAATAAATAGGAGAACCAATAATCAATGCATCTGAATCAAATATCTTTTCAATCAAAGGTGATAAGTCATCTTTCCAATAACATTTGCCTTTAGTTTTATCTTTTCTTTTACATATAAGGCAGCTTCTGCAACCCTTAAACACCAAATCATATAAATTCACATATTCAACTTCAGAACCAACAGATTCAGCACCTTTACGTGCTGCATCCAAAACTTCAGCAGTATTCCACTTTTTTCTTGGACTTGCATTAATTATAATAGTTTTCAAAAAACCACCTATTTACTTAATTCAGCGCCAATTTTAAAAGCAGATTTCAAATCAACTGGGAATTGTTTTTCATGATTTAATTTTTTATCTTCCTCATCAAATGCAGACATTGCATATTTGGAATAATCTTTAACCTGCAATGTGTTAAATACCGGGTAAATTTTAACTTCCCCGTTTAACATTTTAAATACTTCTGATGAACTTTCGAGATATTGCTCCATCATAGTTTCATAATAATCTTCAGGAGCATTCATTGTGAAAAATAAACCTACATTAACCTTACCTTCATAATAAGAACCGAAACCATCATATGACAATATACAAAATATCAATCTTTCCATCAAAGCACGATAATGACTTGTTGGTTCATTGAAATATATCGGAGAACCTATAAGTAATGTATCGGCATCTAAAATTTTTTCAATTAATGGAGATACATCATCTTTCCAGTAACATTTACAACGGTCCTTACCTTCTCTTTTACAAACAAGGCAACTCATACATCCATGTAACTCCAATTTATATAAATCAATGTATTCAACTTCAGCACCAGCAGATTCAGCACCTTTTGCAGCTTCCATCATTACCTGAGCAGTATTCCATTTTCTTCTTGGACTTGCATTAATAACTATAGTTTTCAAAAAACCCCTCCATAACTAGTTAATAATTAATATATAGTTAATGTTTAAAAAAAGTATTTAAAGAAATATAAGATTATTCAAGAAAAAAAATTAAAAGTAGTTAATAAAGGTGTGAATAAACACCTTCTTCAAAAATTGGTTATCTTTTTGCTTCGATAACAGTTTTTCCATTCATGTAAGGGACTAACACTTCAGGAACTTTAACACTACCGTCAGCCTGTTGATAGTTTTCCAAAATACAGCACATTGTTCTTTCAGTTGCAATAGCAGTACTGTTTAATGTGTGCAATGTTTGAGCATCACCTGAACCTGCTCTTCCGAAACGGGTTTTGGTTTTACGTGCCTGATAATCTTTACAGTTTGTACATGAAACCAATTCCCTGAATGCACCGGAACCTGGGAACCAAGCTTCCAAATCATATTTGATTGCCGCATTGTCATTTAATGCTGATGATACAATAGCTATAATCTGATATGGAAGACCTAATTTCTGATAAATCCTTTCTGTTACTTCCATCAAGTGATCATGCTGATTTCTAGAGTCTTCAGGTGTTGAATATATGAACTGTTCAATCTTTTCAAATTGATGGACTCTGAATATTCCTAATGTATCCTTACCGTGAGAACCTGCCTCTTTTCTAAAACAGGTTGAAAGTGCACAATATCTTAATGGTAAATCTTCTGGAGAAATAATTTCATCCCTGTGAAGAGCGGCCAATGTCTGTTCTGCAGTTGCAATAAGATACATGTCCTCATTTTCCACTTTATATAATGTCTCTTCGAATTCACCCAATTCAGAAGTTTCTGCTGCAACTTCACCTTTAACAAAGAATGGTGTTTGCATTGGAATATAACCTTCACTTTCAAGTTCTGATAAAGCAAATTGAATCAATGCCAAGTTTAAATGTAAGATATCTCTCTTCAAGTAGTAAAAACGAGCCCCTGCAATGCTTGCTGCAGTCTCAAGGTCTGCACCATCAATTTTATTAATCAAGTCCACATGATTTAACAGTTCAAAATCATGTTGCGGGATTTCACCAAATGTCCTAACCACCACATTATCGTCTTCAGTATCGGACACCGGCACATCTTCATCAATTATGTTTCCCACTTTATATCTATAATCATCTCTGAGCTTTAGGTATTCCGCATTTTTAGCAGTCAATTCTTTAATTTCTGCTGCTACCTCTTTAGACCTTTTGATTACCTCTTCCAAATTGCCTTCTTCCTTTGCCTTCTTGAATGATTTGGACAATTTATTTTTCTCAGACCTTAAAGAGTTAAGTTTCCTTTCACCTTCTCTCCAGAATGTATCATATTCAATTACTTTTTCAACATTATCTGTGTCTCTAAATCTTTTCTTTTCAGAGTCTATAATGATTTCAGGATTTTCTCTGAATAATTTTATATCTAACAATATTTTGTCCCCTAAAATATTTAATCACTATAAATTATGATTTTTCTATTTTTTAAAGTTAATGTTTGAATTATATACTAAACAGTATTTTTTAAAGAAATTTAAAAAAAAGTAGTAAAAAATATGGCACCGCCCACCATATTCAATTAATTATTTTAGAGCAATGTTTCTCTAAATGTTTCTTTTACATCATTTTTAATTTTATCAGAATAAGTTTCACCATCAACACCAATCATTGCTATTTCATACAATACCTTGTTTAATGATTTTCCTTTTTCTGTTAAAATGTACTTTACGTTTTTCCTATCGCATTTATCAACAATACGATGGATTAAACCATTTTTCTCCATATCTTTTAAGCAGTTGCTTAAAACTTTATTTGAAAGATCGGGTTTATCTTCTTTAAATTCATGAAAACGGGATTTACCAAAGAATAAATCACGTATGATCTGAATTACCCATTTTTTATTTATTAATTTAACAACTAATTCTATAGGACATGATTTAATATGCTTTAAGGTTTCCATGAGCATTACCTCCTAAAAAATAGATAGGTTATTATGACTTGTTATTCATCATATATAAACTTTACGGTATTGAAGTGACCAAAAGGTTACAAAAAGCTTTTATATACTATAAGTCTAAGTTGGAAGTAGAAGTTGCACGAATGTAACTTCTAAACTTTTGGAGATGGCAAAAAATAATAGAATAAACGAATGGAATGAAAATGAAATGTTTTCCCTCATCAAAATAGCACAAGATGTACTGAATGCCGGTTCAATTAAAACACAATATATTAAAACAAGTTGCTGTTCGATACAACAAAAATTACTGCAAGCCCGCGCAGTATCTATTCAAAACCAGTTGTCGTATCGATACAGAAATAGTAAGATCAATCAAGTCTTATTCAAATATTTGAAAAGACCAGTATAAACAAGTTGTGATTTGATTAAATCAAGTGCCAAAGAATAGTTAATCCCCATTTGGATTTCATTGGATTTCCCAATAAGGAATTTTTTGAGGTGACATTATGTCCCCCCCATTTTCCGAACCTCATATCCCAAGTTCAAATTCCTCCAAAATAAGGGTAAAATCAAAAAATTCCGCTATCTCTTTTATAGCAATTTTTCCTCCCATTCTTTGACTTTAAAACCAACTAAAACAAAATCATCCCCAACAAGTATTGGTCTTTTTACAAGTATGCCGTCGGTTGCCAACAAATCAAATTGTTCTTCTTCAGACATGTCTGGAAGTTTATCTTTTAGTTTTAATTCCCTATATTTCATGCCACTAGTGTTGAAAAATCTTTTGAATGGTAAATTTGATTTTTCCCACCATTCCTTGATTTCATCGGCTTGAGGATTATCTTCAACGATATGCCTTGACTCGTATTCAATGGCATTTTCATCTAACCAGTTTTTAGCTTTTCTACATGTTGAACATTTCGGATAGTTTACGAATAACATAATAATAGATTTGATTTACAGTTTAAAAAAGGTGGCTCTTTCAAAAACTTAATTGATTTTGATTAAAAAAATTTTTGAAGAGAAACATTATTTTCTTTTCTAATTTTTCTTTATTTTTAATTTAAAAGTAG
>NZ_OMWD01000036.1 GCF_900314695.1 uncultured Methanobrevibacter sp.
TCTGGAGCAGGGGGGATAGCACGGTAATCCTACTCTCGTGGGAGAGTATCAGCCCGTGAAGTAAGAATCCTCGACTTCTCCAAAGTCGAGGTAGTTCAAAGGTGATATTTAAATAAAGTTTTGGTGAAATGGCTGATAATAGCAAAAAAAATATTATTCATTTAAAAATTGGTCTAAAAAGGAAATTATCTTATCGCCAATATTCTTATAATCCTCTTGTTTAAAATAATAATCGTTCTGAACAGTATCTTCAATCAAAACTTCTGAATCTTTAACCAATTCCTTAAATGGAATCATGTCAAAATCTGAATGGAAATAGTTAGTATTAGTTCCAATGAACAATGATTTCGCCTTAATATTCGGCAGTTTATCAATGACATCAAATTCCATATCACATTCATTTCTGAATTTGAAATCATACATGTCTCTAAAGAAACACTCATCTGCAAAATCTTCAAAGATAACTGTGATTTCATCATTATCCAGTTTACTGAATGCTGTTTTGGAGGATGAATGGGCAAAAAGCAAAGCATTGATTGCAACAACTGCATTATTTTTAGAAATACCATATTCATCATCAGAGTTATCAGCCGAATCAATAATGCTTTCAAAAGTCTTTGAAAGAATAAACCTGTAACCTGAAACATTAGCTGCACTATTTATAATTAATAAAAACTTCATTTCATCAGGATAGTCGCAGGCCCATGTTAAAAATTGAAATGCACCAATACCTTCACCGACCAAACCTAAAATCTTTTTGATTTTAAATTTTTCAAATAAAAATTGCCTTCTAAACTTTACCTGATCTCTAACAGTGTATTTTGGAAAATCACCATTTAATCCTGTTGATGATGGAGAACATGAACCAGGTGTTCCTAAAGATTTAATTAGTATAAAATAAGATTCATCATCAAAATTACTATTGTCCAATACATAGTTATGCATCCCAGCTAAAAAAGAATAGATTCCTCGAAATGTAGATGAAAACAAGATCGCATTAGTAATATAACCGTCTTCATCATATTTTGGAACTCCATAGGTAGAATATTCAACTTCAACATCATTCAAGATTCTTCCATATTCAAATTCAAAAGAATCCATCACATGAATTCCATGCTCTGTTAATGAACTATAAATTGTAACCATCAAATATAATTAATTAAAAAAAAGTATAAATATTTTTTTAATCTATTTTCTGAATAATGTCAATATCCCCGCTGAGAGTAAAAACAGTGCACTAATCACATTAATATGGTCCGCACCAACAATGACAAACATTGTTGCGATTAAAAATCCTATACCTGCCGCTTCTTCGTTTCTTCTTAAATAAAATGAAGAAACGATACCTAAAATAGAAGCCAAAATAGCAACAAACCCTAAAAAGGAAATGTGTACTTGTCCATAATTTTCCAAGAAAATTAAAAAAGAACCTGAAAATATTCCCAAAATGGAACCTACAATACCCAGAATAAATTCAAGAGTTCGTGAAACAGTTTTTCTTCTTTTCATAATAATAAATATAAAATTTATATTATAAATAAATTACAAATCGACAATAGCCTGAAGCTCATAATGACTTGTTTTTTTAACATCCATCATATGAAATGTTATTGCCTTAATTTCAGTTTTTCGCTCATGTTTATCCCAATTTATGGACTCTCCCTTGATTTTTGCTTTAAGATTAAATGCATCATCAATCCATTTAATTTCCACATTAAAATCGCAAAAAAGCATGAAATCCACTTCATGGTAAAACAACAGCTCTTCAAGATAATCATATAAAAGAGATACTTCGTCTTCAGAGGTTATTTCAAATGATTTAGTGATATTTGAATCAACATTGGAAGTGTCAGAAATTATATTAAAAATAGCAAATCCTGCATTTTCAAATGCTTCATTCAAATCATTTCCATATGCTTTAAATCCAATATCGGCAGTAACATCAAAATACTCATATTTTTTCATAATTTTTATCCCTCATGATTACTTTTCAGACGCTCTCTTTCTCTTAGTTTATATTAGTATTTTTATAATATTAAGTATAGTGATTGATATGTTAAGTAATAAAGATACCTCATTAAAAGCAGATTTAAGAAAAAAAAGTTCAATAAAAGATGAAATAAGATACAGCGACTACGATGTTCAATCTTGCATGGTAATGCTTTTGGTAATAACTGCATTACTTTTATCAGTTATTTCTGTTGTTGCAGCAACTCCAGGCTTACTCTAAGCTTGAATTAACTGTTTTTAAAAAAATACAATACCAAACCCTTAACGCTGCACATTAGATAAAGCTTACCATGCAAAATCTAATGTTAACAGAAACTAATTTCCTACAGGAAAATCATATGACATAGTCATCGGGGTTAAAACGCAATATAATTTCACGAGATTTTCCCTTAACCCCTTTTCCTGTAAATTTGGTATCAATTAATCTTACAAATTCTAATTTATCCAGAACCCTATAAAATGAAGTATAACTGGATCCTGTTTTTTCTTTGAATATCTCGGACAATTCACCGGCTGTGTATACTCCATCATAATCAGCTATTGCCTTTAGGACACTTCTTTCCTCATCATTTAAAGAATCAATAGCCTGTTTGATGTTAATAGAAACAAGTGAATTGACAGCTTCATCATAATGCTTTTGAGTAATTTCACGGCTTGCATCAGCTTCTGCAATGTTACCACATGTCCTTAAAAGATTGATTCCAATTCTCAGGTCTCCTTTTTCATAGGTATACATTGCAATTTGTTCAAGTATCTCATCGCCCAAAACATTTGGATAAAATCCTGCCTTTGCCCTGTTTTTAAGGATTTCTTCAATTTCAGTGTATGAATATAAAGGAAAAGTTATTTCCTGAGGAATGAAAACAGTATTTACATTCTTATCGAAAGCATATTTGAATTCCAAATCAGAAAGGATTGCAAAAGTAGCAGTTTTAACTCCATTATATTCTTCATATGCTCTTAAAACATCGTAAAATACTTTATTAGCAGTTTTACTTTGGAATAAATAATTGACATCGTCAAAAGCAACTATTAATGCTTTATCATTAGTTTGAAGATATTTCATAATTTGATCATAAATTCTTGAGAAAGGAACACCAGTTTCCGGAGGAATATGGCCAAATATTTTCTTGTAGATTTGTGAAAAAATTCCAAAACGAGTAGTATGAATCTGACAGTTAATATAAACACATACAACCTTCTCTGAAGTCTTTTCAACGAGTTCAAATACTTTTTTAATTGCAGTTGTTTTTCCAGTAGCAGGAGAACCTAAAACAATTGCATTTGATGGTTTACCTCCTCTTATGGCAGGCCTTATGGACATTGCCATTGCTTCCATTTGAGTATCCCTGAAATTATAGTTTTGAGGCATATAATCCGGGTCAAAAGCATTAATATTTTGAAAAAGACTTTCATCATACATTAAAATATCTTCAATTGCCATATTATCTAATCTATTTTAACTAGTATAAATCAATTATTATTCGCACAAATTAATAATATCTGCATTTTCATTTTCAACTATCCATGCAGTCAATTCTTCAGCATACTTCAATTTCTTCCTTTTGAACTCATCAGCATCTGCCAAATCAGTTAAAAGTTTTGGTCGTGAGTATTTTGTTACAATATCTCCGAAATCCATACCAGCCAAAGTAATTTCGCTAGCTCCAAGAGCAACGGCTAAAAATATGGCCCTGTCCCCATCGGTGAATCCTCCAAAGTTGTATACATTGCCAACAGGTTGAGCCTGAGTAGTTCCAAGAACATTATTGAAAAATGATGTGAATTTAATTATCTGTTCCAGATTGTCCCCATGGGCATGAACGACAATGTTTGCGCCCCTCAAGTTTGCCAGAAGAATATCGTCAAGATTCCCATCCAAATCTGTCACTACGATATCTGGAGAAATCCTCTCTTCAATCAAAGCAGTGGTTGCACCATCTGCTGCAACCAAAACATAATCTTTTAAGTCTTTATTTTCTTTCAATTCTACAATATGTTTTTTTAGAGATGGTCCAGCACCAAATACAATGTATTTATCTGAAAAATTAACAATTTGACCTAAATCATCCAATGTAAGGCAACCTTCTTCAGACAATATCTCGTCCAATACTTTTGCTGAATATTCATCATCCTCTCTTGAAAAACCAAAATCATCAAGAATTTCTTTATAATATCTCTCCCAAAGACCGAATTCCATGTTTAAACCTCACTATATTAATATACCCATTAACCAATTAAATAATTTGTGCTATTGATTTACGACATTGATTCGCTTGCCTGTTAATTTGAAGTATAAATTGGAAATCTGTCTTAAAGTAAATCCCACCATGAAAGCAGATATGATTGTTCCAACATTAACGGCACCAAATATCGAGGTATAAAATAGACCGCACATTATTAATGAGATTATAACCATTGTTGCATCAAAAGCTATCTTTATTGTTGAAAATCTCCAGCCAGTTACAATAGCTATCGCTTCAACACATCCTTCGCCCGGAAGCGGGGCGATGTTTGCTGGAAGATAGATGAATATTCCAAGAGCTATCAGAAAAATACTGATTACTAAAAACAATACTGAAAACAAAATTGTATTGTCAAATGGAACAAATGAAACCAAATACAGAGCCAAATCAGTGAAATAACCAAATAGAACACAATTTATAAGCTGAAGCAATCTATTTTTCTTGAATTTAGACCTTAAAATCAGAAATTGGATTAAAATTAATGCTGCATTAAATACAAATGTAGTTATTCCAATGTTAATATTTGTTATTAATGTTAAAGAATAAGAAATAGAGCTTATGGGAGTTGTTCCAAGGGTTGACACAATTGAAAAAGCCACACCAACCGACATTACAAATAAACCTACCGTAAATAAACAAATCCTTTTAAGCATGATATTAAATATATATGACATCACCCTTAAACCTACTGCACCCACCACATTAATTGAAACCGATAAAACCAAATCAACGATTATTGTAGTTAATTACTTTTAAAAAGAATTAATATTCTTTATTTATTCATTTTACAATGTAAGTGAGCGCTTACATGCGAAAACCTTTATATGTGAGTCAGTTTAAATTATTAATTGTACTGTAAAAGCTAATTTGTAAAAAATTACAAATTCCTAAAAAAAAAAACGGTACTGAGATGATAATATGGATTTAAAAATAAAAGCAATGACAATATTAGCAATATTTTGTGTATTAATTTCAGCAGGTTCCGCATGTGCTGCTGAGGATATTGCTACAAATTCCGATGACGTACTCAGTATTGATATGGATAATAATGTAATTGGAGTGGATGAAAGTACAGGCGACATTGCTGATGACGGCGTTCCATACCACGCCGATGGAACCAATGCAACAGGCAATGCTTCCGGAGACAGGTATGATGACTTTGTTCCACAGCACGCCGATGGAACCAATGCAACAGGTGGTTTTTCAAATGAAACTGGAAATACAACCAGCAGTGGAAATTCAACCAACGGCACAGCTACAACTCATACATTGCCTGCTACAGGTAATCCAATATTAGCTTTATTAGCAGTTTGCTCCCTTATTGGAGTTTATACTATAAAAAGAAAATAGGCTAAAATAATAGCCTATCTCTTTATCCCTTTTTTTAAAAAACAATCTTTTATACAAACAATACTACTTTTAGAAAATCTCTTTTCCAAACATTGCATACAACATCATAGATTATGCAAATTATTTAAACAATATGAAAAAAATTAAATTTTGATTGAACAATAGATTAAAATACGTATTTAAAAATTCTAATAATGTGAATAAACTCACACATTAAAAATATTTAATAACTATAAAAATAATAAATAGTTATAGCTTGAAATTAAGCTAATTTTCTAGAAAATTGGAGGAATTTAATGAACGATATTTTATTAATGCTTCCTGGACCAACAACTGTACATCCAAGAGTACTCAATGCGATGTCACAGGCTGTTGTTAACCACAGAGGCGCTAAATATGGTGAAATTTTAACTGAAACTACTGAATTGATGAGTAAAGTTTTCCAAACCCCAAATGATTCTTATTTATTAACCGGATCTGGAACTGCAGCTATGGAAGCAGGTATTGCTAATACCGTAGCACCTGGAGAAAAAATGTTAAATGTCGTAGGTGGAAAATTCGGAGAACGTTTCATGAAAATAGCTAACACTCACGGAATTGAAACCAAAGAATTAGCAGTTGAATGGGGAACTGCTGTAACTCCAGAAGCTATTGCTGAAGCATTGGATGCAGATGAAGACATTAAAGCTGTAAGTGTAATCCACAATGAAACTTCAACCGGTGTAGCCGCACCTATTAAAGAAATCGGTAAAGTAATGAAAAATTATGATGCATTATACATCGTAGATACAGTATCTTCCCTTGCAGGAGATGAAGTAAATGTTGAAAAATTTGGCATTGACGTCTGTCTTACAGGATCACAAAAATGTATTGCAGCACCACCAGGAATGGCTGCTATTACATTAAGCGATGATGCATGGGCTGCTGTCGATAAAGTGGAAACCAACACTTTTTATTTAGATTTGAAAGCTGCTAGGAAAAGCGGAAGCAAAGTCCCTCCTGAAACTCCATACACACCCTCCGTTTCACTTACTTATGCAATGAACGAAGCTTTAAAAATGGTTTTAGAAGAAGGATTAGATGAAAGAGTTGCACGCCACCACAAAGCAGCAAAAGCAAGTGTTGAAGCTGTTAAAGCTTTAGGTTTAGAATTATTTGCAGACGAAGCAGTATCATCTGCTACAGTTACTGCGGTCAAAATGCCTGAAGGCGTTAAAGATGTTGACTTTAGAGGAACCACCCGTGACAAATATGGTGTTGAATTAGCTGGAGGACAAGATCACTTAAAAGGAAATGTCTTCAGAATTGGACACATGGGAAATGTTTCATACAAAGAATTAACCCAAACATTTGCAGCTATCGGTATGACCCTAAAAGGTTTAGGTGCAATTGATGATGCAGGTGCTGGTGTAGCATCCATTACAGAATCATATTTATGATTCTTTTCTCTTTTTTTGAATTTTTATTTATGTAAAAAATATATTACTTATAAGTTACACTTGAAACATACCTCTTGTGAAAAATTGTTATAACTTATATCTGAAAAGTTACACTTGAAATGCACCTCTCTTATGAAAACTTATAAGTTATCTGTGAAAACTTACACTTGAAATACATCTCTTTTATGAAAACTTATAAGTTATCTGTGAAAACTTACACTTGAAATGCACCTCTTTTATGAAAACTTATAAGTTATCTGTGAAAACTTACACTTGAAATAGACCTCTCAATTTTTGATGAAATAAGAATAACTTAAAAGTTACACTTGAAATATATGTCCTTATAAGTCAAAAAGTATTACTCAATGATATTCTAAAAATATTTTAAACATAAAATACAAATATTAAATCATAAATATAGGATGTGAAACTATGACCAATAATATTAAAACAACAGTTGAAGAATTACGTAAACTTATTAATGTGGATAATGTAATTGGTACACCAATCGAGACCGAAGACAAAATTTTAATCCCAGTTATAAAAATGGGTGTAGGATTTGGTGCAGGAGAAAGCCTTCTTGGAAATGAAGGAACAGATGTAATGGGTGCTGGTGCTGGAGTAGAACCAATATCCATGGTAATGATTCCTAAAAAAGGCAACACTGCAGAAGGAGTTCGTGTACTTGATTTAAGTAAAGGAAGTGAAGCTAACAAAGCATTATCCGACTTAGGTCTAATCATTACAGATTTAGTGAAAAGTTACTTAGGATCACAGAGTGATGAAGCCTATGACGAAAGCGAATACATCGAACCAGAATTTACAACCACAGACGAAAGTGAAGAAGAATAGGAATCAAAATGTTTAACATCCTAGGGATGATTATTTTAATAATCATCTTATTCATTATTATTTTACTTTTGATTGGAATTAAAATATCATTCGTTTATACAAAAAAAGAAAGTGAAATAAAGGGATGTTTGAAAATACTTATTTTTAAAAAAATCAAGGTTTATTCTCATGAATTCCCCTCTGATGATGAAGAAGAAGAAAAAGAGGAAGAAGAGAATGACAGTAAACAAAGAGACATTAAAAAGCTATTTAAACTAGCCAAACCTTGTTTAAAAGATTTTAAAGTCTTTTTAAAATCAGCTTTAAATATAATTAAAGTTAAAAAAATTGAAAACCATCTTATTTTTGGACTTGACAGTTTTGCAGATACCGGAAAATATATTGGCATAATATGGAGCATTTTGGCTGTAGTAAACACAATGCATGAAAAATTACGAATAAGCGCTGAACCGTCATTTAATGGAAGCCAACTTGATGCTTGTGGTGTCAATGAAGTTGAAATATATCCTCTAAGGCTTATAGTTCCAACAATTAAACTAATTTCTAAAAAGGATGTTCGCAAATTCATAAGAGGTGTTTGGGATGAGCGATGAAGGGTTCTTTAAAATCAACCAAGACACTGAATTCAAATTTAAGGATTCATATGGATTTACATTTGTCTTTGAAGAGAATATCTTAAGAATTAATGAAAAAATCTCATCCGCTGAACTTAAACCTGTTGGAATAATTTATGAAGAAAATGATGAATATTACTTCGCACCCCTAGATGAAGTTGGTGATATTAAGGCAATTATCAACGAATTTATGAAAAGATGTTCTGCATAAATATCGTTTGAAAAAAATATCACCACAAAAAATTAAAGATATAAAAAAATATCATTTTGGAAGCGGGACATCTTCACTTTCAACAATTACTTCAACAACAAGAGGTCCTGTCAGATTTTTTTGAAGCAATAATTTCAAGTCATCAAGGTTATCCACTCTGACCCCATCAATTGCATATGATGCAGCAAGTTTTACGAAATCGGGATTTTGCAATTTGATTTGGTATGGATTCATATCATAAAATGATTCCTGCCATTGGCGAATTATTCCAAACTCAGAATTATTCAAAATGAAGACAATTACATTCAAATCATATTCCTTCAATGTTGCAAGTTCCTGAGGATTCATCTGAAAACCGCCATCACCGGTTATGAGGATAATTTTCTCATCACTGGCAACACATGCTCCAATAGCTGCTGGAAGACCATAGCCCATAGGTGCAAGTCCACCTGAAAACAATAGCTGACCTGGCTTTTTTGATTTCTTTAAAAGTGTAGTCCATGTTGTATGACTTCCTGCATCTGAAACTACAATATTGTCTTCAAATTTGTTTAAGATTTCAAAAATTGCTGCTTGTGGTTTTAAATCATCATGAATGCCTTCAACAGCTGTTTCATTGTCAATATCTAATATTTCATCTAGCCAATCTACTTTTTTAAAGTTAACATTCAATAAAAAGTCTTCAACTTTACCATGAATTGGATAATCACCTATTAAAACATCTTTATTGATGTTTACATGAATTAAGTTATCTGGAATTTCTGAAAATGTCCTTTCACTGGCTTTTATCCCCAATGCAATGATGCAATCAGCATTTTCAAAGGCATATTTTGACCGAGGGGTTGAACGTGCTCCAACCATGCCCAAATTAATGTCTTCATATTCTGAAATTATTCCCTTTCCATGAAATGTTGTGGTTACGGGAATATTATATTTCTGGGCTATTCCTTTGATGTTTTGGCCTTGTGAAATTGCACCTGCACCCAGAATGAATAATGGTTTTTGAGACTTATCAATCAGTTCCTGGGCTTTTGAGATGTTTGACAGGTCATCTTCACACAGATAGCATAGCTCAAAGTCTTCAAACTCATTGCTTAAAAGCACATCCTTTGACAGGTTGATGTGAATTGGGCCTTTCGGATTGTTTTTAAGGGCAAAAAGTGAAGCTCTTAACATATACAAGGCTTCAGTCCCATTTAATGGATTGTAAGACTCCTGTGTGATGTTTTTGAAAATTTCAACTTGAGGAGTTGTCTGGAAATAATCGCTTCCCTTGTATTTCAATTCATTGTCACCGGTTATAACAAGAATCGGAACATTATCCTTATATGCAGTAGCCACTGCCATAGTGAAGTTTAAGGCACCTGGAGATGCAGTTGCTATGCAAACACCAATTTTACCGGTTGAGCGATAATAGCCATCAGCGGCATGTGCAGCTGCCTGTTCATGCCTTGTGAGAATATGATTAATGTCTGAAGTTGAAAGTGCCTTGTAAAGCGACATAATCTGTTCGCCAGGAATTCCAAATACATCGCTAATTCCCTCTTCAGTCAAAATCTCAACAAGTTTATCACTTACGTTCATTCTTCCTTCTCCTGATAAGATCCATCATATTCTCCTGAACCTTCTACAGGGAATACAACCGCCTGGGCAATTCTATCTCCGGATTTGATTTTATATTCAAAATCTCCATGGTTGTAAATCATAAACATCAATGTTCCATAAAAACCTGGATCTCCCACAGCCGTTTGAACTGATATAAAAGACCTTAAGAGAGTTGATCTTGGAAGATAGAGCATTGTGTAACCCTTTGGTATTTTAACTTTGCGTTTAATACTTGCCAAATAGGCAGTATGTGGTTTTAAGGTGTAAATGTCACCTTCCATTTCTTTAAGTTCCGGCAAGTTTTTTTCATTGTCAATAAGTGAACCTGCGCTTTTTTGAGTGTATATCTTGTCCAGTTCCAAGTCTATTCCTGATGGTTGAACCAAATCCTTGAAATTTGGAAATAATTTTATAAGTTCTTTTTCGCCAAGCATCATATCAAAACCTTTTAATAATTTATTTATACTACCGCACTAATAAATTTTAATTGGTGATAAAAAATGCCTGTAATAACAATAGCTGGAAATGATGGAATTAGTGTTGAGAAAAAAAGAGAAATGGTTAAAAACGTTTCTAAAGTAGTGGCAGATGCTTATGATTTGCCAATAGAAGCAATAACTGTTTTAGTCCAAGCTTATGAAAAAGAAAGCATTGGAGTAGCAGGTGAATTGCTATCAGATAGAGAATAATTAACAAAACGGGAGTTTTGCAGAACAAAACTCCCCAAATTTACAGACTAATGTGTTAAATATATTAACACAGTCTTATATTAATACTGATTAATATATAAAAATTTTGATTCATACTTTTCTATACACATCATCATCCAATTTTTCAATAAGATTCAATTCTTGAAGTTCATCAAGATATCTTTGAATTTTTTTGTCAAAGTTTTTGCTTTCATATCTTTTAAGTTTCACTTTGAGCTGCTGGAATGTGAACTCATCACCTGCATTGTCATAGATGATTTTTTGCCAAGGGGTCAAATTGAAAATAATGTCTTCAAGAGGATTTTCAACATCACCTATATTCCAGAAATCATCCTGAGTCTTAAGTTGAAAATCATTTTCCAGCTCGTCAATGCAGTCGGTCAATATGTCCAGATGAGGATAGTTTGCAAGTCCGTTTTTGTGCTTGAAAATTTTATTCAAAAATTCGCTTTTTGCATTTTCCAAATTTTTTTCAGCTTCAGCCAATGTTTCATATGATGCCAAAATATATATCCTGTCATCAAATACCTCAACGATTTTATAGGTGTCAGTCTCATCACAAAATTCAATTTCACCGAATGCATTTACATCCCAGTCATGCTCCAACAAAAAGTTTCTGGAAAATGTTGCATCCTCAAGATTGTCAAAGACTCCAAAAATATATTCATCTCCGGCAATCTGTTTTTTGATGATGTAGTTGTCAAAGAGTCTTGATATGTTCAAACCGTATTTTGAGTTGTTGGGGTTTCTGATCTTTTTTCGGGTGAGTTTTGAAATTGCATCAAAAGTGGGTTTTTCACTAAACTGCCCTAGACAAAATAGCTTATCATCAATGACTTTGAAAACAAGATACCCATTATCAATTTCAAAAATTTCATCATGAATATTGTCAAGCTGCCAATCGCTACTGACTAGAAGATCTCTTGCAAACACTGCAACATCAAGAGAATCATATTTTCCATATGTCCTTGAATTTTTAACCACTGTGAAATTATTCTTATTTTTGCGGATGTATTTTTCGCTCATCACTTTAATTTTAACTTTGAAAATTAATATAAATTATGTTTTAAGTATGAAATTTAATTTCTAAAGAGAGGTCTATTTCAAGTGTAAAAGCTTTAAAATTAGAGTTTTTCGAAATAAATATTGATTCTTTTCTTAAATTATAAAATTGACTTATTTTATCATATTTACCCATGAAAAATGAAATTTTTGTGAAATAAAATTAATGGCTTGAAAACAACAGAAATATGGCAAAAATCAAGAGTTACTGGGAGGTAAAATTCTTACTGAAAGCCAACCTTAACTTGCAAAAAGAAAATTGTTAGGTTAAGTGGTTTGAGATATTTGAAATGAAGCTAATCTTTCAAATTCATTTATATTGCATAATTTTAAAATCACATGTATAGAAATCAAATAATTTTTTATACTAATTTCTGATTTGAAGTCATATTGGCTGTTTTCGATGAAATGAGTGAAAATTCCAAAAATTTTCAAGATTTTTTGATGAAATTTACAGGTGAAAATTAAAAATTGTAAGATATTTTTTACATAATTCTTAAATCTGAATTTTGAGAAATCTCTATAAACAAAATTATGATTTGAAATCAATTTTAAATTATTGATAAAAATAAATTAAAATTTGGAAAGAAAATAACTTTTAAGGCACAATAAAGAAATTATCGTAAAAAAATTTCATTCTAGATAATGGCTAAAACTGCTTTTTTGACAGATTCCGGCACAAATAACATATGATTTTTAACATTTTTACAATATTGCAACAATTTAGAAAAAATCATCGATTTTGAAATTAAAAATTTCAAAGTAATCATCCACACCAGAAATTCTCTATCAAAAACATTTTGAAAAAAAAAAATGAATATTGATTATAAAATTAATGCTTTTCAAAAATTGAATTTTATGCTAAATTTACAATGCCATTAGCAAACAGGAATACTTCAAAAATTTATTGACAAACATCTCAATATACCATCACATCATCTTAGAAAATAGATGATTCAGCAGCCAAAACTGAAAAGATTTTTTGAATTGAATGAAAAAATAAGAGAAATAAAGAAGTTACTTGAAAAAAATTGTATTACAATATGTCAGAATACGGTTAAATTCCAAGGAGCATATAAAATGTTATTGAAATATTGATAAATAACCTCACCAAATTAATTTTAAATTCCACACCATCCAAATAATGAAAGTACTATTAAAAATAATGAGCCCAAAATAGCTGATGAGATCTTGACCTTAAAGGAAAAAAATAGAATAATTTAGGAATACCTAAAAATTAGCGAAATATTTATATATTATAAATTAAAAAATATGTAGTAGGAAGTGTAGAGTTTACCCCTTCAACCCTAATATCCACACTTCCACACCAACAATTACATGGAGGTGAAAATGTGATTATTGGTATCGAAAACCTGAAAGAAAAACAAAACCAAGATAAGGATGACTCCGAATAACTTGGTTTTACCTCTATTTTTATGATAAATTATGAAATTTTTTTAAGATATGATACTTGATAAGTAACTTTTTGCCTACCTTGAGTTTTTTAATGACATATTCCTTTTTAGAATCATTGAATTTGAAATCAGCTTCCATTTCAATTGTTCAGCATGAATTTACTTTTTTAATAACTAAAATGCCTCTATACTCAATTATAAATATGCAAGCAAGCACTTGCACACGAAAAACTTTATATTAAATTATAATAAAGAGTATAACTAATAATTAAAAGTTTAAGGAGGCATAAAATGAAAATAGCCATATTTGCAATATTAATAATCAGCATGGGAATTATGATTTCAGTATCTCCAGAAGCACATGCAATTGATTCAGGTGTTTCACACATTATTGGAGATATCAAGCATCATTTAAATGACAGTGAAATTCACAATACTGCACAAGACAACGACACATCACTCGAACAAAACATGAATCCTCCATTAAAAAATAATCAGGACATGGACGACATAAAAAACAATACAGATTCATCAAAGTTCATAGATATAGACAATAGTCTATTTGACATTTACCTCAGTTAATTCAACACTTAAAACCACTGCCATCACCCCCCATATTTAATTAATAATATCTACATTTTTTCAAAGTGTTTTAGATCAGTTTTTAATGTCCTAATAATAGGGATTATTTCAGTATTAAAAAGAATTAAAATACTTTAATTTTAAAATAAATCATTTAAATATCTTTTTTGACAATTTAAAAATGTAAGTAGGCACTTACATGCGAAAAACTTTATATATGGATAGTTTCATATAATTAATTGTACTTAGAAAACACAAATCTCTAAGCTACACTACAAAATATAAAAATGTAAATGATGACGTATACGATGACATCACACGATGGCATCATCTACGGTGTTATTTCATACTGCAAGGAATATATGATTCCAAAAGACGATTGAAAATAGACAAAAAATGCGACGATACTGCAAACTTCACCGGTATAAAATCGCAACAAATGGTGTTTGCGAAGTAGAAACACGATTGTGAAGGGATACAATGTGGCATCTTGGCAGAAGAAAATGAAAAAATAGACTTTCAACACGAAATGAATTTAATAAAGACAACAAATAAGTGCAGTAGCATTTAGATGATCTTTATTATTCAACCCAATTGGGAGTCCCTTGATAATTTCCCCCATTTAAACACGTAAAACTCCCAATTAAATTTATCCATTATTCATTCATGTAATAGTATGTATTTGGAGTGAAATATCCATTCTCCCAAAAAACGACTCCAAATATTTACTATTCCACTCGTTCTAAAAAAATTACTTTTTAACTCTAACTGATTTTTTAACAGTATCTTTTAAGTAAGTTGCCTTTAATGTAACCTTTTTACCTACTTTAAGATTTTTTAAAGCAGATTTTTTTACAATGACCTTTGCAATACCTTTGGAATTGATTTTTGCTTTGTATGTTTTGCCATTGAATTTGAAGGTGACAATCTTATTTTTAAGGGATTTCTTTAAACTAGCTTTTAAAACCAATTTAGCTGATTTTTTAATTTTTGATGTTTTTAAAGAAATTACATGCTTCACAGCTACTTTTTTAGACAACTTTTTGTTCTTGTAGATTGCAGTTATTGTATATTTCTTAGGTGAATACTTTGATGGCAATTTAAGTTTTGCAATACCTTTAGAGTTTGTTTTTGTAGATTTGACTTTTTTGCCATTGATTTTGAAAGTTACAGCAGCATTTTTGATTGCTTTACCAGTTTTACCTGTAACCTTTACCTTATATTCACCACAATATGAAACTTTAGTTGATATAGGCTTTATCTTAATTGGAGCATAATCCACATAAACACCCACATAATAGCTTTCCTTAAAGCCATCGCTTCCAGTATATTTAACATCAATATCCCAGTCTCCAACAGGCAATTTGGACAAATCGAGTTTTGCAATACCATTTTTAATGGTTGCTGAGTATACTTTAGATCCTATTTTAGCTGAAATTTTACCTTTGCAGCTTTTAGGGACTTCGAAATAAAGCATATTTTTCTCTCCAACGAGAACATAGCTTTCATAAACAAGGTCCGGAGAAACTGTAAGATTTGTGCAATAGCCACTTACGTCATAATCACTGCCAGTATATTCTACTTTAAGGACATATTCCCCTGGATTAAGGTTATCCATATCAATTGATGCTTTACCCTTAACCAATTTAACAGATTTGAATAATTTGTCATTCAAATAGACTTTTAAACTTCCTTTCGCATTAGAAGGCAGAACAAGATCTATGCTTGACCCGTCATTAAAGGTTATATCATTTAAATCAGTAATTTCATAATCGACCGTAAAGTTGTCAATGACTGACATAGGATAATATTTTTTATCACCCAAATAGGTAACATTGACTGTGTAGTTTCCTTTAGGTAATTTTGAAATAGCAATCCATAAATCCTGGCCTGATTTTTTAATTGAAGCAGTTTTGTTGTTTATTGTTACTTTAAACAGCTTTACATTCATATCCTCAGGGATATAAACATCAATTGTATTATCTTCACCGTAAACATACATCCTTTGTACAGTCAAGTCAATGTCATATGTAACATTTACGTTGGCGATTTTGGTTCTTGTGAAATTTTTTGAGTTGAAGACAACCTTAATTTCATGACTTCCACAGGTAATGTCATCAAAAAGAGAGTATATGAACTCACCATATTTATCTAATGCTTGTTTTTTAACCAGTTTTGAATCTATGTATACACTTACATCTCCTTTGGCCAATGAACGAACAGAAATGCAATCATCATGATCAAGATAAATCGATTTAGGTATCTCCATTACGACATTTGTAACATTAAATGTTATATTCCCTTCGCAATGATTATAGTAATCATCACCTGAATAGACAAATGACATGTTATGAATTCCCAGGCTTGCTGAAGTTACTATGGATTCATTGAAATAAACAAAAGGCGCTGTTACGTTAGTTTTGTTGATTAGTTTGCCGTCAAAATAGATTTCAACATTTCCTGTTGCAGACCTTGGAAACATGATGGCTGGAATATAATAATGACTTTGGGAAAATTGCAAAACCTCCTCGGGAATCATCAGTGTAGGAGTATGGTTTTGAGGATATCTCATTACAATCAAATCATGAGTGACATTTATCTCAACATTGTTGTAAAAAGCTGTAACCTTATAATGTGTTGAGTCATATGGAGGCCAGAGATTCACATAAAAAATTGGAAACTTCTGAGGAGGAAGCTGAATCGGAATGGCCACTGATTTATTGGTGATTGTTTCATTATAAATTGAATAATTATTGATTCTAACTTCCAAATTGCCCTGAGCAGTTTCCGGAAGGTCAACAGTAATATCCGTGAGATTTTCAGCATAAACTTTTTCATCAAAAGTGACATTGATTTCACTTGCAATTTCTGCATCCTGTGCAATACTTGAAGCATCTGATTGGACTGCTGAATTAGAATCTGTTTCAAGCGTATTGTCCGTCAAATTGTCAGCTGCACTAACACATGACATTGCAAATAAAAATATAATTAGCAAAAATATAATTTTTTTAGATTTCATCAAATTATAATATGATTCAAATCATATTTAATAGTATTCAAATAGTTGAATATGGCGTTTTAAAAACATTGACAGGACTTGGTGAAGTTAAAAAAAAAAGAATATTAATTTTGAGCAATAACGCTCAAAATTAGAGAAATCTATTTGATTTTTAAAGTAATCTTTTTAGTTACTTTATTGTATGTTGTGTCCCCTGCAAATTTTACAGCAACTTTATAAGTTCCTTTTTTAGCTAATTTTATATTTACACTAGCTATTCCCTTTTTATTTGTTTTTGCAGAGTAGGTTTTTCCTTTAACAGTAAATTTAATTAATTTACCTTTAACAGGATGGTTTTTCACAGATTTGAATGTTGCTTTAATGAGTTTCTTTTTGGTTTTTACCTTATATGTTGCTTTTTTAGCTATAATTTTTGGAGTTTGTTTGGTTACTGTTATTTTGGCAGCAGCATATGATGCTTTATAGATATTGTCACCTAAATAATATGTTGAAATAGAATAGGAACCTGCTTTTTTGATGTTCAATTGGAATTTGAAAGCACCATTCTTGTCTGTTGTCTTCTTATATGTTTTTCCATTATAGGAAATTAATATTTCTTTATTTGGTAAAACAATACCTAGAGCATCTTTCAATATTCCTTTAAAGTTTTTTCCTATTTTGCCATCAACAGCGACATCTACTGTCTTGGTTTTCACATTACTACAGGTGATTTTAGTTTTAACAACTGGAACAAAAATAGTAACATCGGCTTCTGTTTTAACTCCATCATGTTCACATTCAAATAGATATTTTCCACTTGACAGATTTTTAACAACACATTCTGCATATCCGTATTCATCAGTAGTTACATTAGCTATATTGATACCGTTTAATTGAACTACCTCGACTTTGGTGAAGTCGAGGATTCTTACTTCACGGGCTGATACTCTCCCACGAGAGTAGGATTACCGTGCTATCCCCCCTGTTCCA
>NZ_OMWD01000037.1 GCF_900314695.1 uncultured Methanobrevibacter sp.
AGAGAGCATTTG
This sequence comes from uncultured Methanobrevibacter sp., assembly GCF_900314695.1. Classification (NCBI taxonomy): domain Archaea; kingdom Methanobacteriati; phylum Methanobacteriota; class Methanobacteria; order Methanobacteriales; family Methanobacteriaceae; genus Methanobrevibacter; species uncultured Methanobrevibacter sp. The sequence goes on from NZ_OMWD01000037.1 coordinate 13, forward strand.
AAAACTAATATCTTCAGATGCCTTTTTGTGAAATTCATCCCCAACCTTAAAGAGGTCGGAGTATTCTTTCACTATTAAGATAAAAATTTAATCCGCATTACTCACTTGCGGATTAATCCATCGGAAATATTGTATTCATCATATTTTTGAGCAATTTTGTCAACGGTTCCATCCTTAAACATATCATCCAAAGTCTTTTGAACCTTGTCTCTCAGTTCAGTGTTGTCTTTCTTAAATCCGACACCATACTTTTCATGAGATACCGGCTCATCAATGATTTTAAAGCCTTTGTCTGAATACTTTCCGCTGACATGATAATTTGCCATTCCAACATCAATAATTAATGCATCACAGGCACCGGATTCCAAATCCATAAATCCAGTATTATAGTCTTTTATTTCAGTCAGTTTTGCGAAAGTGTCCTTAAAACTTTTATTTTGCTCATCAAGTGATTGCAATGCAGAACTTCCTTCTTGAATTTCTACATTTTTACCTTTCAAATCGTCAGGAGAATTTATTCCGGAACTATTTTTTACGACAATTACCTGAGAATTGTTAAAGTAGGCATCAGACCAGGCATAATCGGATTCTCTGCCGTCAATGGTAAATTCACTCCAAAGACAATCGAATTCGCCGGAGTTTATTTCCACTTGTTTGCTGTTCCAGTCAATTATTGGCTGAGGTACAAAGGTCCAGTTGTTCCTTTTTGCCACTTCCTGTGCCAGTTCTAAATCAAAACCAGTATAGCTGCCGTTATCATCCTTATAAGTGAATGGGGGAAATTCAGGATTAAACCCGACTACAAAATTAGATTCGTTATTTGTACTGTCGGATGAACTGGTAAAAATATCAAACATCCCCTCAGCACTCACGCTGCCAATCATCAACGAGGCAGCAAATATCACTGTTAAAATAATCAATATCCTTTTCATAATACTCACAAAAAAACATTAATGTTAATTAATATTATTAAAAGTATAGAATAAATAGTTATCATTAACTGAAAGTTCAAAACCTAAATTTTATAATATATCAGAATTATAAGTGAAACGACTATCACCCCGGTTGCAATCAAACCGGATTCCGGTCCAAAAATACCTCCCTCAATCATATTTTGACCAGCTTGGCTGAATTTCAATAATGAAGGTGTTGGAGTGCCGCTTACGCTAAATCCGAATATTATCCCTTGTGAAAAATTCCATGCTGTGTGAGCGCTGCCGCAAATCCAGATATTGTCAAATCTCAAAAACATTACTGCAAATACTGTTCCAACCAAAAAAATATTAATTATAGACAGTATGTCTAATCCTAAATTGAAACAATGAGGAAGGATAAAAATAATGTTGGCAGCCAATATTGCAGTCAATATGCCATGCCTTTTAGAAAAATAGGTCAATGTCCAGCCCCTAGTGTAAATCTCCTCACCGAAAGATTGAATAGTGAAAGCTACTAAAAACGGAAGAGCATAAATTGCCTGTGAAAAATCAAAGCCACTGAAAGTGAATTGTCCCAATGCAAGGCCTATTATCACAACAGCCAGAAACATTGAAAAACCGATTAATGCTCCTTTTAAAGTTGAAGATATTGCATTACCTTTAGAAAATCCGATACTTCTCCAGCTGCGCTTTTCTATTTTAGTTGCATATATGTATATTCCTACCGGAACGACAGCAAATGAAAACAAAGAGATTAAGAAATTATCAATATTACCCAAACAATAACCTGCAATAGCTACAACAAGTATCATGAAAAAGTATAATATTAAAAACAAAACAATGTAAATTCCTATTTCCTTAGCCAAGGATATATTTTCAACATTCTCACGAGCTTCTTTTAACGTTACCGATTTGGCTGCAAATTTTTCAATAGCCTCAAACATGTTTAACCACCTGTTAATCGCTGTTCATACTTTATGGCAACTAGTATTTATTTTTTTATTAACACAAAAATTAGGAAAAACGTGAAAAATGACCCCGTTGGAAAAAGAGATTAAAAACAGGGCCATCAGTCACATTGGAATTTTGTCATACTTTAGCTTTTATTTGAAAAATCTTTTTTTGCAAAAAAGTATTACAAATAAAAAGGCATATGTCCCACCCGCCTGCCCTAAACATTCAAATATTTCCAATTATTTGAAAATACACATTGTTTCATCCTTGTTCATGTCATGATAGAATTCCGCTTTGTCCTCATCAAAATCTATGACCTGCACCATGTCATAAATCTCATCATCCAAATTAGGATTGATATCCATCAGCACATTTGAATAATCATAAATCATATCCCTGTTAAACTCTATTTTTTTATCGTTTTCAAACAGTGCCCCATAGTATATTTCCGCTTCCACCAGATCCTGGAACATATGGCTTCCGAAAGACAGCTCAGGCATATAGCCGACTTCACTATATGATTCCTCAAGAATTGCAGAGAAGTGACTGATGTCTGCAAAGACAACTGGAATGCCCAGCTCAGGCGAAGATGTACCTATTCTTCCGGGAACTATCAAAATGGCTGTTCGATCATTGCTTTTGCAGTATGCATTTACCTCACTGATAATCCGTGAAAGTGAACTTTTTTGAGCGTAAGGATATTCATAATACTTATGGGGATCGACATAGCAGATTGTGTCGATTTTGTTTTTGCGTGACATCCCCATTGAGGATTCCTTAATATGGAAGAAAACATTTTTGTCCTCAGGCATTTCAATAGCTTCATTGTTTGTTGAAACCTGAAGCGGACGGCACTGAAGCAGATTTATGTTAAATGAACCATCCTCACCGACATTTACAGTATATTCAATATCTACAGGATAGTCATATGCGGTTTCCAGAGTGCTTAAGATTTCCTTCATCACTCCAATGAACTCGGAATTTTTAACAAGCCCCTCACAGTTGACAAAGACTATTTCACGGCGTTGGCCACGTTCACGAAGCATTCTTTCAGCTTCACGGTCATGCTCCACCAAAACCCTTTTGGAATATCTTGGAATTACATCCAATCCTTCATCAACAGGAATATCGTGAAGGCTGATTTCATTGAAGTCAATGACATCCAAATAATGTTGGGAATATCTGTGCTTTTCCTTGATATCCTTCATAAGAGTCACTTCAGGCTTATCAAGATTGATGATTCTTGGATAATCCTTTTTTGTTCTGTCCACTGCCTTTGTACCAAGACCCATTACAAGTCTAAGCATTCCCTTACTGTTGTCCATGTCTGGAAGGGGAGAATATGGACTGTATGAAAATCCAACGCCTGCAGCAGTAGGGAAGAGATAATCTCCATAATATGAACCGGAAACCCTTTGAACCAGAAGAGCCATCTGCTCGTCCACATCATCCAGACCGTTCAATTTCCTGTATTCCAAAGCGGAAACATTCATTGTACTTGAATATACCACTTTCACCGCATCTTCAAATGCTGCCAGACGCTCTTCAAGAGACCCTCTGTTTACGCAAAAGACAGATTCGTATTTTCCTGCAAACGCATTGCCGTATCCGTCCTCAAGAAAACTGCTTGAACGGACAATAATCGGATTTTGACCGAAATAATCCAATATCTTTATGAACTCCTTTTTGATTTCATCCGAGAAAGTACCGTTTTTAAGACCATCTTCCAGCTTTTTGCCATATTCATAATAGCCTTCTTCGGTTCTCTGATTTACCCTGAGGTCCCACAAGTCATTTGAAACAATATAAGTGTAAAACAAATCAGAACCTATATAGAACGAGTCGTCAGGTTCAAAGACATTGTTGTAGAGTTCCGGACAGTTCTTTTCAATTATCTTTCTTGCAAGAAGCATTCCGCAGGATTTACCTCCTACAGATCCGCTGCCTACACGACGGTCATAGATTGTAGTGTAATCCTCAAAGGTGAAATATTCCTTAATTTTGGAAAGCATCTTCTCGTCCTTGGTCATCATGAGCTCGCAGATCTTGTCGCACTCGTCATCGATGTTTTCTCCATCACCATGTTTCCTTCTAACCTGAAGCATGTATCGCTCCCAGCTGTCTAGAATCTGTCCGTTTTGGTATTTATCAGAATCATTGACTGTCTTGTAGTATTTGCTTACTTCATGACCGTCTTGAAGAACCTTGACGGAACCTGTTTGGGGATTGAACTTGTGTCCCAGAAACATGGTCTGGGAATATCTGTTCCATACCTTCAGAGGCGATACATAGACTTCATCGGGAGAATTTGAGTATACATTCAAAAACAGCTGTGTGGTCTCACGAATTTTGGCTATGGCATCATAGGAATGTCTTCCACGAATAATTGGGAAGTATGCTACAGTATCGAGCTGGAATAAGAATGGACAGGTAACCTTAAAGAAGTTGCCCATCATCAAATCTGTTGACCAGACCGCCTGAAGGTCGCTTAAACAGTCAAAGACATAGAATGCATCGAATCCTTCAAGTTCTATGATTCTGTGGACTTCCAGAGTGAATGTTTCAAATTGGTTGTATGGATTCACCTGATATATCTTGATTCCATCACGTTCAATCATAGAAAACTCTTTGTCAGGATTATTCTGTTCTATTTCAAGCAATTCAAAGTCCTCATCAGTCATTTCTATCAAAGGAGGGTGATTAGCAAAACGGATATATATCAAGTTTCGACCGTCTTCCTTTGCCTGCCGTATATAGGGATTGACGAAGTAGGAAAATTCATTTAAATTTGTAACGTTCCAAACTACATTATCCCCTAAACGAATATTATCCAAAGCAGTGTCAAGCCCCGGAATTCCAGATTTTATTCTATCAAATGCCGCCATAACAATATCTCCCAAATTTTAATATTAAAAGACTAATTTCTCACCATAGGCACTCCAGTCAGTTGTGAAGCTTCCATTGTCAATGCCACAAGGTCTTGACGTTCAAGCTTTTCAATATCAGTATTTCCAGCCTGTTGGGTCAGGGAAGTTACTTCCTGAGTCATTGCGTCAATGTAATTTGCAACCTGCTGACCTTTTCTTATTGGATCAAGTCTTCTTCTAAGCATTCTTTCCTGTGTTGCAATTCCTTTCGGACAGATTCCTTCAGAACAGCTTTGACAAACCTTACATCCAATGGAAATCAATGCGGAAGTAGCTATATATACTGCATCTGCACCTAATGCTATTGCTTTTGCCACATCAGCTCCGGATCTGATACCTCCTGCAGCAACAAGACTTACCTCGCTTCTCAAGTTAATGTCCTTTAAGGCATCATCGGCTTTTACGATTGCTTCTATGGTAGGAATACCTGCATGCTCTGTAACCACTTCAGGTCCAGCACCGGTTCCTCCCTGCATACCGTCGACTACAATAATGTCTGCACCTGCCTTTGCTGCAATTTTTACATCCTGTTCGACTCTTCCTGCTGCGAATTTTACAATGATTGGTACTTTCCAGTCTGTTATCTCCCTTAACTGGTCGATTTTCATACCCAAATCCTCAGGCCCTACAATATCCATATGTCTTGCCGGACTCAATGCAGATGTTCCTTCAGGAATATTACGGACCCTTGCAACTTCTGCAGTTACTTTATGGGCAAGCAAATGTCCACCCATACCTGATTTTGCGCCCTGACCTATTTTAATTTCGACAGCTTCGGCATTGTTTAAATAGCTGGCTGAAACACCGAAACGGCCTGAAGCGTATTGGGCAATCAGCTTGTCTGCGAAATGTCTTTCTTCAGGAAGCATTCCACCTTCACCTGTGTTGGCAATTGAGCCTGCCTTGCTGCTTCCTATAGCCAATGCTATTTTTGCTTCCTTACTCAATGCACCAAAAGACATTGCCCCGATCATAATGGGAGTTGCTATTTCAATCGGATTTTCAGCAAATCTGTCTCCAAGCACAATTGAAGTCTTACAAGGTTCCCTGTATGAATCTATTGGAGGTCTTGACACCTGTGCCGGCAATATGCTCAAGTCATCAAATGTCGGGATTTTTCTGGTCAGTCCACAGCCCCGTACCTTATATGAACCTGACTGGCTTTTACGCTTAATTTCAACCATTGTTGAATTTGACCAGACTCCCCTTCCTTCATCTGCAAGAGGCCTGACATAAATTGCGTGTGTTGGGCACATCTCTTCACATATTTTACATCCCACACAGTTTTCCTGGCGAATCGGAAGAGGTTCGTCATTGATTACTTCATATACATCATGAGGACAATTTGAGTAACAGCTGTAACAGTTTTTACATGCAGACTGTTTAGGGTTATCACACAGATACCAGCAGCAGCCTGGCCTATCATTATTCTGTTTGCATATTTCTATCTTACGCTCTACAGTGAATGACATTTAATTTACCCCCTCTTTCAAATATTTCAATGGCTTAAATACAGGACAGACAGAATATTTTGTTCCCCCTGATTTAACAACCTCATCAATCGCATTTGTTATTTTTGCATATGGCTTCCAAGCCAGATCATCTTTTTTATCAACAATCAGAGCATCAGTCACGATTTTATTAGACAACAAGTAATCCAAGAGAGTTGTAACAATGGAACCGTCCTGGCCCTGAGTGTGCTTGATTGATTTGACTGACAATACCTTTATAAAATCGCCAATCGGTTTTGAGTTGTCGTTTCTCAAGTCCTCATGTATGAATGTTCTTGGACAGACTCTGAAGCATGCATGGCAATCCTCTGGACATTCTCCTCTTTTTCGAGGTTTTGTATCATCAATTGTTATCAAATCCTCCGGACAGGCATATTCGCATGCTCCGCACAGAACGCATGCCCCCACGTCAATGACATTATATTTCAAGTCCATGAAGTTGGATTCGGTATTTTCCTTATTGATTGAATTGTCTGATTTTTCCCTTTGATACAAAACGGGACGAGCCAGAAATTCTCTTCTTTCAATGTTTTCCAGATTTTTGGCTATTTTACCTTCTGCAAGTTTATTGAGAAATTTGAATTGTGATTCTGTAAGATCCCTTGCCTTGATGAATTCCTGTTTTATTGCTCCGTCAACTATCTCTTCACCTTTTTTGGTTCTGATTATCAATGTTGACCAGCCATCTTCAGAGCCTATGGACCCTACTGAAATGTCGGAGGTCTCTGATGTCAGTTCAACACAGATATTACAGTTTTTTCTGATTATTCTTTTGGCTACAGAGAGAGGTATCTTTACTGTTTGTTTAGTCTTCAACAGTAAGAATACAAATCCCTTTTCAATCTGGAATTTTTCAACATCCTCCATTTTCAAGTCGTATTCACTCAAGAGATTTACGAAGTACTTGTATGAAAAATTTTCCATACAGAATAAGCCCAGTTTAACATCAATAGGGCTGTCGGTATAATATTGCAGTTTAGATGCTGCCATAATTTCACATGGTGTTCCAACCATAGCTATCCTACGTTTGCTCATTTTTTTAGCTCCTATTGCATATTAACAATTTTTTTAAAGTTTGTATAATCAATGTCGGTCAGTTCAAAACCATATTCTTCCAAAATTTCTTTCAGCTCTTTTTGATCTTTAAGAGTGGTTTTTTCCATAACCGCATTTTTTCCTAAGCTTTTAACATTTCCAAGAACGTATATGGTTCCTCTCATAATTGATTCGCCGACATCGTCGGTTACATCACCAAGTATTATGAGTTTGCCACCCATCATTAAAAGTCCGGTCATATATCCGCTGTTTCCGCCGATTATAACGGTTCCGCCTTTCATGATTTCACCTGTTCTTGAACCTGTGCTTCCCTTTACTATTACTGTTCCACCATAGATTCCCTGTCCTGCACCGTCTCCGGCAGTACCTTCGATGATGAGTTCGCCTTTTGTCATGTTGTCTCCGGCAAACCATCCTGCATTTCCGGTGATGTGTATCTTTGGTCCGTTGACCATTGTTCCAACGAAATATCCTGCAGAACCATTGATTTCAATGGATACATCTTCGCTCAAACCTGCGCAGATGTTGTGTCTTGATTCGGGATTGTCAATAATGAGCTTTTCATGAAATGCAGCCTGCTGCTTTATAGTACGATTCAATTCCTTTTCATCCATATCCTTTGCATCAATAACATATTCTTTCATAGAAAAACCCCTCGTTAAATGGTGTAGGACCTGGTTTCGCCAGGAGCGATTTGTTCAATCTGATCGGAATCTATGACATCATGCAATGCCATTTCTTCTGAAGCTATGGCAAAAATTTCATCAGTTTCAGCCATTACCCCCGGTCTGAGACCTAATTTATCCTTTGCAATTCCAATACCGTTAGGTGTTCCCACCAAGATTGAAAACGGACCGTCCAAATCAATCACGGCCTGGTCTAAAGCTTCTTCCAACTTATATCCCTGATTAAGCTTGTCTGCCATGTAATGGACAATGCACTCGGTATCGTTGAATGATTCAAAAGTATGTCCTTTTCTTTCTAAAGGATCTCTTATTTTCCAGTAGTTGGTGATTTGACCATTGTGCACAACAGTAATGTCCGGTATGATGTAGCTTTGATATGGGTGTGCATGATAGCGGTCAACGCCACTTTCTGTTGCAAAACGTGTGTGGCCAATCCCATGAGTTCCCATTCTGCTTTGAACGTCAAAACGCTCAGCAATGTCTTTTACTTTTCCCACATCCTTTATCATTTCAAAGGAATGTGAACCGTTGATTACCCTTACGTTTTCCAGTTCGTCTATTTCCATGATACACGGTTGCAGACGGGAAAAATCATCCAATGCTATTTTACATTTGTATACGTCAGACCCACCTACAGACTCGATTAACTGCTCTTCATATATTGGGCTGAATTGAGTTAATAATGATTTTAAATTTTCCAGTGTTCCTTTTCTTCTGTTTACCTCGATATTTAATTGATAATAATTTTCAGTAAAATTTAAGCCACCGTAGATTGCATAACCTGCTGAATCGGGACCCCTATGTTGGAGTGATTCAAGCATTGATGTCAGTGCATCTCCTACAGCGTGAGTTTTTTTATCCTTGTATATTACACCTGCTATTCCACACATTCTTAAACCTCCTCTAAGATCGGCGAATACACATATTAAAATTAGTGAATAAACAACTTCCTAATCTACCATATGCCTTAAAAAAACAATCATGAATATTTTAATTTCATATGCCTCTCTCAATACTCATGATTTCAAAATTCCAATATGCCTTAAGTAACAATTCCAAAATTCCAAAAATTTATCCAAAAGACCAATAATTAAAACACCATCCTCCTAAAATTTAATTTGTGAGCGGTAAATTAAGAAAATCCTTAATTTGACCGCCAAATGATAAAAACTAAACGTTTAAATACTCATCCCGTTCATAATCGAATACTTGGATTCTGTATGCATCCCATTCAGCCCTTTTAATTGTATAGAACTGATTGAATACTTTTTCTCCAAGAGCGTTTTTGATTACTTCGTCTTCCTCTAATGAGTGATATGCTTCCCATAAGCTGGTAGGCAAGCTACTGATTCCTTTTTCGATGATTTCATCTTCGGAATATGCAAAGAGGTTCTCTTCAGTAGGTTCACCAGGGTCAATTTTATTGTCCATACCGTACAGACCAGCTTCAAGCAATACTGCGAATGCAAGGTAAGGGTTACATGATGGGTCAGCAGATCTGCATTCAATTCTTGTACCTAATCCTCTGGATGCTGGGATTCTTAATAAGGTTGACCTGTTTTTAAATCCGTAAGCTATGTAGCATGGTGCTTCATAACCAGGCACAAGACGTTTGTATGAGTTGACTGTCGGGGATAAGATTGATGATAAAGCCGGAGCATGTTCAAGTAATCCTCCGATGAAGTATAAAGCTTCCTGTGATATTTGAGTTTCAGTGTCAGGGTCATAGAAAATATTTTTTCCATCCTTAAAGAGACTCTGGTTACAGTGCATTCCACTACCGTTGATTCCTAAAAACGGTTTTGGCATGAAAGTTGCCTTAAAGCCTAGATTATTGACTAATGCTTTTACAGCTTCTTTGAATGTAATTACTGCATCTGCTGTTTTTAAAGCGTCTGCATATTTGAAGTCCACTTCATGCTGACCTGCTGCAACTTCGTGGTGGCTGACCTCCACATCGAAATCAAGCTTTTCCAAACCTAATACGATTTCTCTTCTGATGTCGGTACCCTGATCCAATGGTTCGACATCAAAGTATTCAGCTTCATCAGCAGGTATGTAATTTCCATTTTCATCTTCTTTTATAATGAAAAATTCAGGTTCAGGACCCATATTAAATTGATATCCTCTTTTTTCTGCTAATTGTAAGGATTTTTTAAGTACACCTCTTGGGTCTCCATCATATGGTTTTCCTTCTGTAGTGAAAATATCACAGATAAATCGACTGGTACCTTTTGATTCAGGCCTCCAAGGGATTGTTGAAAAGGTGTCGACATCAGGTTTTGCAAGAAGGTCACTGTCATTGATTGAAGCTAATCCTGCTACTGATGATCCGTCAAATAATAATCCGTCGTTTACAATGTCTTCAACATCGTCTGCCTTTTTAAGAGGCACTGCCATACTTTTAGGTAATCCGTGTATATCTGAAAACTGTAATTTCAAAAATTTTATATCGTTTGCGTCGATTGTCTTAATTATCTGGTCTAATTTTTTATCTTTTTCTGACATTTTCTCACATCTTTTTGAATAAATTACCACTTGGTTAATAAAATGGAAAGTGGAAAACCGTTTTGACTAAATGAATTTAATTAAATACACTATCGGAAGGAAACTTCCTTCCGACTAATACTATGTAATCTGCAATATATAAATGTTTTGAAAAAAATTCAAAATGTAAATTAAATCATACATATCTTTTGAAATGTATTCAAAAAAAGATAGATACATCAAAAATAGTTAAAATAAAGTAATAACTTAAAAAAAATAGCCTTGTCCAATCAACAAAGAAAAAAAAGAATAGATGAAATGAATTCATCTATTTGACTTTGACAGCTGTTTTTATAGTGTCCTTAAGGTAAGTCACTTTAACAGCATAGGTTTTGCCTTTCTTAAGCTTTTTGATAACGTTCTTGTTCAATTTCTTCTGTGCAATACCTTTAGCATTTGTTTTAACCTTGTAGGTTTTGCCCTTGAACTTGAAGGTTATCACTTTGCCTTTAACCAGTTTTCCGTTGACTTTAAGCTTTGCCTTTAAGGTAAATGAGTTTGCAGTCTTTTTGACATTCACTTTGCTTGCTGTCAAGACCGGCTTTACAGTAACCTTGTTAGTATAGGTTTTACCTTTGTACTTGGTTGTTATTGTGTATTTCTTAGGAACATCAACAATTTTAATTTTAGCTATTCCATTCTTGTCTGTTGTTACAGTAGTGCTTTTCTTGTTGATAGTAAATGTGACCTTCTCACCAATACCGACAGCATGACCGTTTCCGGTTACAACCTTAACTGAAAAATATTTTCCGCCGGAATAATCAACGGAAATGTCCTTGTTGTTGATGATTTTGGTATCATCCGCAACAGTATATGCTTTAATGGAACAAATGGACTCCTCTGAAGAAATATCAATCCACTTGCCATCTATTTTAGCCTTTGAAGTCCCATTTATATACTTCTGTCTTGAATTTATTAGAGCAGGAACCCAATTTGATTTAAAGTAAACATCAAATTTATCCCCCTGTTTAATTGGAACATATGAATCCAGTTTGATTGTATGGAAACCTGCAAACGGTGAAAGACCAGATTGAGAAAGTCTCAACACATCATTTACATAGATTTTGACAAGATATTCAACACCAGTTTCATTGAAATATGTTCCGACACCCGCAATCAAATCATCTGCCACTGCAACATAACTATTGATGGCTTCAGTTGAATTGACTATTTCAGATGCTTTACCTCCAATGTCATATTGGTAATTTTTATTATATTCAACAGTATTTTCAAGAATGAAAGCCATTGGCTTCATGCTTATGGCAAAAGTCTTGTCATAATATGAGATATAGTAATAACCCTTTTCTCCATAATCTGTTCCCCAACTGTTCTTGATTATCCATGCACCATCTCCTGGAGGAGTGATTAAAAAGTTACTTGCAGAATAGGAATCATCCCAACCAATCAATGAAACGGAATGGTCACCCACAAATGATTCGTTAATATATTGTGCAGAAGTTTTGACATTGAGATAGGGAGCGGACTGTGCAGCATGATAATTAACGGTCAAAGCACCATATTTTAAAATAGCCTTCTTTATTAAGTCAATGCCTGTTTCATTGCTGATGGTCGGCAGATAAACAACATCCTGGAAATGGACACTGCCATTTGCTGCAAATATTGGTGAAATTTTACCCAACTGGTCATAAACATCATATTCTGATGAAATAACTCCAAACCAGCTTAAAGCATAATGGACAGCTGAAAATACAGATGATCCTTCCAAAGTCTTGATTGTTCCATATTGTGAATATTGCAGTGAAAGGTCTCTGAGGTTACTTTCGGAAATGTCCATGTCAATGCCTAAAAATCTCAATATCGCTGATTCCATGGCCGCTGAAGTTCCAAATGCCCAGCATGATCCCATACGGCCCTGGTCTCTGACTGGTGTGGACCATCCCCAATCGCGCAAATCAAATTTGGAAGGGACCTTGGACACGTCAATGCTATTGTTCAATAGAGTCAATTTCATTCCGCTTGTATCGACGATTGACGCATATCTTGTTTTGTTTGTATTGTATGAATACTCACTGCTGTAGGTATTGTTTTTCAAAGTAGGGTCAGGCCAGTCAAACATTGTGTAGATATCATCTAAATCTCCGTACAGGTTGACATTGTCAGCAAAGTTACACTTATCAATGTCATAACCTGAATCGTAGCTATATATTGCACCGCCATATTGGGCAGAGTTGTTAATGAAACTGGACTCCCATATGTTTAATCCGGATGCATCACCATAGATTGCACCGGCGTAAGATCCTCTGTCGCCATCATATTGTGCATGATTTTGCTTGAAGCTTGAATTCGCTACAACAATAGTAACATATGAAACATATATTGCACCACCATCAAATAGTGCTGAATTATTGGTGAAATTACATCTGTTCACAGTAAGATTACCTTTAAGCTGAAGTATTGCACCTCCAAATCCTGAGTAACAATCTATGAAATTAGAATCAACAACAAAAACCGCACTTGAATTTTCTTCATTAGCATCGGCAAATATTGCACCAGCATTTCTCTTGGAAGTGACATTGACAAAGGTACAATCCACAATTTCCACCAATACCATTTCCTTTAGGGCAATTGCTCCAGCAGTGATTTGGGAATGCAAATTAATGAATTTTGAATTCCTAATTACTGTTTTTTTAAATCCTCTAACTGCAGTCGAATATTTGGAAGTGGTGTTTGCAAATGTCGAATTTGAAATATAGATTTCAACCCGATCATTTTCAGTATATATAAAACCCCAGTCCAATATTTTAGAGCTTGTCATGACCGCATCATTAAAAGTGGACTTTCCATCAACCAAATATATGGTTCCAAAATTGGCAGATGAGGAATCCTTAAATCTGTCAGAATTACTTGTATAATTTCCCCCAACAAAAATCACACCAGTACCTGCAGTGTTATTTATGAAATTAACATTATTGGTCGTTAAGCTACAATTACTATAAATAATCAGGGCGCTTCCCCGGTTAGAGTTTGCATTTATAAGGGTGAGATTGTTTATTGTCACATTCACCGCATTAATGCCGAATATTGCAGACTGATTTCCAGCATCTATCGTATGACCATTACCATTGATGATGAAATTATTCTTTTCGATATATATCGGTTCACTGGCATCGTCAGTACCGTTATTGAACTTATAATCATCCATTACGTCAAAAACACCAGATGAATTGGAAACGTCATTTTTCAAATCTGTGAATGTTTTTGGTTCTCCTGCAGAAGAAATATCTTCCTGCACATTTTTTAGAACTTGCGAATTATCCTCACCTGCAATATCGTAAGAAAAGTTGTCCGCCGCACAGACAGCCCCAGCCGACATTACTAGAAAAAGCATAATAATCGTTATTCTCAAAATCTTCATGATATCACTGAATTAACTTATATTTTTAATATTTATATAAAATTAACCTATCAATTTCATGAAATTTTAAAAAATATTCGTCATTGCAATATCTAATTGAACAAAACACGTGAGTTCCTACCTCATTAACTATTGAAAAAAAAAACATGAAAGGGAGGTTCAACACTCCCAATAATGCAAATAATGTGATTTCTAAAGACTTCATAGTTTAACATTTCCTTTTGAATTCTTATATTAATAATATAATACTAAGCAATAAGGAAATAAATAAACCTAAAATATCCAACTCATTATCAGATGAGAAAGTTATTGCATCATAATCTTTATCATCAGTAACATTATCACCATCTTCTTTTTCATCATCTAAGAGATTTTGATCTTGATTAATGCTTTTTGAAACAGATTCATGATTTTCTGATAATACATCAGGGACTTCAAAACTTGCTGAAGCTCCAGGACAGGCTGTCATAAAAGATTGTGAATCTTCTAGGCCTGACTCTTCTTGGGAATAATTATTCAAATCATCAGAATTATCATCTAACTCCTCATCAGAATCATTACCACAAATGTCTTCACAATCCTCTTCACTACCTGAATCACCAGATGACATGATATCAAGTGAAGATGCAGTTTTATATGCGATAAATGGTTTATGGGCGTAAGAAATCAATTTGTAGAATTTTATAGATGAATTTGTATAATTTCCATCCCAATCACCATCATCCCAGTCATCGTTCCAATCAAAATCATCATCCCAATCATCATAATCCTCATCATCTAAATCAGAATCATCCCAATCATCATAATCCTCATCATCTAAATCAGAATCATCCCAATCATCAT
>NZ_OMWD01000038.1 GCF_900314695.1 uncultured Methanobrevibacter sp.
ACTGGAGGAAATGTGATTTATGGGCGAATATATTCGAGGTGTGGTTGTTAAACTTCATGTAACTCCCGAACAAGAAGTTCTGTTTAAACAAAACTATGGCTGTACTCGTAAAACCCATAATGAGCTTTTAAATAAATATAAAGATAAGTATGGTGATTCTAATAAAATTCCAACTAAAAATGAATTAAATCAATTCTTAAAAGAATCTAAAAAAGAATTGCCTTACTTGGAGGAAACAGAGTCCACCAGTCTTCAACAGGCACGTGATGATTTACATAAAGCTTTTAAAAACAGTTTTAAAAGCAAAAGGCATAATACTCCAAAATTTCACTCTAAAAAGAAAATACGACCTAGCTTCAGACAAACTATCCGAAAAGAAAAAAGACCAGTAGAAAACAACACACTAACTTTAAGAAAACATGGCAAAGTAATCTTCAGCACAAGCATAGAATACCTGGATTTATTAAACAGTCCCAACACCAAATTCAACAACATCACAGTATATTATGATGGATTAAACCACTATGCATCATTCAACATTGAAACAAATCCGCCAGAACAACTGCCGTTAACAGGCAAGCACATTGGATGTGATATCAATTCCAACAAAAATGGATGGCTAGTCACAAGCGAAAGACAAAAAGAATTCTTTGATGTTAATCATGACAACCAAATGATCAAACACATCAATAAATTAATGTCCAAATGCAGAAAAGGAAGCAGACGATGGAAAAAACTACAAAAAAGACTACAAAAATGGTACAACAAAAGAACAAACCAATTAAATGACTACATTGAAAAACTAACTTACAACCTAGTCAAAGAATACGACACCATAGTCTTTGAAAAAAACTACTCCACTATCAAAATTTTAATCGGAGGAGAACAAAACATGATATTTCCTCTATCACAATTCATAAAAAGACTAAAAGACAAATTCCAACTCTACAAAAGCGAAGCAGACGGCGTACAATTCGTAAAACCACACAACACAAGCCGAACATGCCACTACTGCGGACACATAAACAAAGAGTTAAAAGTCAAAACAAGAAACTATGTTTGTCCAAAATGCGGAAAAATACTTGATAGAGACATAAATGCAGCAATTAATATTCTAAACCGCTGGTTCAACGGGGATTAGCCTGAAAATACTTAAATTAACCATATTAAGTGAAAAAATTCAGGAATCCCCACCCTCTTTTAGGGTGGGGTGGTTCAATCATTCGACAACAATACAAAAACCATCAAGGAATATGATAAATCAGTATTGGTCTTTTTAGAGTTAGATTCAACACTTGGGTTGGTGAATACTCCTATTGCATTAATAAATGAGGAGATAACATACACACCTTCACAAGAGGGAAACGGAACAGTAACAGCTAGACACTTAAATGCATACTACACAATTACTATAGAAAACTCTAAAATACCTACAGTCATTAAACCTGCTGCTGAATCTTATGAAGTATATGTGGATGATACTTGTGGTAATCTTGCTGTTCTTCAAAATGAAGACGGAAACAATATAACTGAGGAATATACATTAACCTACACTTCCAACAATGAATCTGTTGTTAAGATTGTAAACGATTCATTTGTTGCTGTCGGTGAAGGTAGTGCTGTCATTACTGTTTCATTCAACGGCACTGACAGATTTGCGGCTGCTGAAAGCAAAACAATTTATGTAACTGTGAAAAGGATTCCTACTGAAATTGTATCTTCTGCAGTGACAACAGTTTATAATGTTGACAAAAACCTCGTAATCACTTTAAAGGATGTCAAAGGTAATTCAGTCAGTGGAGTAAATATAACCGTTGACCTTAACGGTGCCAAAACATACACTACTGACAAGAACGGTCAGGTTAAAGTTCCAACCAAAGGATTGGTTCCTAAAGCATACACTGCAAAAGTAACCTTCGACGGCAACGCTAAGTATGTCAACTCATCCAAAAACGTCAAGGTCACTGTCAAAAAGGCGGCTTCTAAAATTGTCGCCAAGTCCAAGACCTTCAAGACAATCACCAAAACCAAAAAATATGCAATAACATTAAAGAACAATATTGGTAAACCAATCAGCAAAGCTGTTGTGTACTTGAAAGTCGCAGGCAAGACCTACAAGGCCACTACCAACTCCAAAGGTAAGGCTACCTTCAAAATCACCAAACTCAACAAGAAAGGAAACTTCAAGGCGACCGTAACCTTTAAGGGAAACAAATACTACAAGAAAGTGACCAAAAAAGTTACAATTAAGGTCAAACAGGTCTGGAAAACAGTTTCAAAAGGAAGCAAAGAATCTGCAAAAGTTAAAAAGATCCAACGTGCTTTGAAAAACAACGGATACTATTTAACCTACCAAGGTCACTACCTTAAAGTAGACGGTATCTATTGGGACTGTACTGTAAGGTCTGTCAAAGAGTTCCAGCATGACAAAGGATTGAAGGTAACAGGTAAGGTTGATGAAAAGACTGCCCTAAAACTCGGATTAATTTAAGGATAGGGGATTTCATTTCCCTATTTTTTCTATTTTTTTAAATCATTTCACCATTCAATATAATTCAATGTTTGCACCGGCATTATTGGAATAGATTTCAAAACAATACTTTTAATTATTTGTATTTCACATTAGCGTCATGCTTTCTAATAATATACTTACTTTATAAATGTACATATAGTGCAAATCTTAAAATTGGAAACATTTATAAGGCACTAATTACTAACATTATATTAACAAAATATATATGCCAATTCGTACCATCACTATATCAGACGTTTTGTATGAATTGTCGAAAGTAACTTTTCGGTGATAACATGACAATAATTAATTTAATTGAAAATGCATTTTCAAAAAACGATTTTGAAAGGGTTATAAGGCTTTGCGATGAAATCTCAGAAAACCAAAAAGCAATAAGCTATAAGGCAAGAAGCCTTTGTCTTCTTGAAAGGCCTCATGAAGCATTGGACGTTCTGGACAAGACCAATTATCCTGACAATCCATATCATCACTACATCAAGGCACAGGCGCTGATGGATATTGAACAATATGGTCAGGCAATCGAATGCTTTGAAGAGATTTTTGACCTTGAAGTGAATGATGAAACCTCCCTTGCATTCATGAAATTGGATTATAATATATGCCTCAGCTTAAGGCAAGACGAGCTGATAGAAATGGAAAAGTACGTCGATGCATGGAAAGTGAATCTCAAATCGCAATCTCCATATTCAATCGAAGGATTCACGAGACATGTAAGACAATATTCTTCAAGAGTAAAAAGCAGACAGTACTATGTGAGGATATCTTCTCACAAGGCAAAAGAAAAGCTGTTTTTATTTCTCGAAAAAAACGGATTTGAAATCAAAGACTTTGAAGGTCTTTTCTTTTTGATTGATGTGGTCGATAAAATATGCAAGGGTGATGACGGCAGAGGTGAAATCACAATTTCAGAGTCAAAATTCTATGACAAGGTTAACTTTCATCCCCATAACAAAATTGGGCTAAAAAATATATTTCATGAAAACGGAAAGATAGCATATGAAGGATATGTCCTAAACGGTGCACCATACGGTTTCGGGAAAGCCTACTTTGAAGACGGAACATTATACCGTGATGGCATATTTGACATTAATGGAATAGTTCAGGGAAAGGAATATTATCCTTCAGGACAGCTTCGCTTTGAAGGCAACTGGTGTCTTACAAGAGGATATGGGCCAAACGCACCCTGCAACGGCAATGCCTATGATGAGGATGGAAATCTGATATACTCTGGACAGCTTGAAATCAAAAGGAATGGCATGGGATGGCCGATGATTCAAAAGCCAAAAGGCTTCCCACTAGAACAGGAGAATAGACCAAAAATCGAATGTTATAATGGAGTGATAGAATGAAAATAAAAGATGGAATAGTAGGTTTGACAGTAGGAGATGCACTTGGAGTGCCTGTGGAGTTTCGCCCAAGAGAATATCTGATTGAAAATCCGGTAACCGGAATGATGGGTCATGGAACATACGACAAGCCAAAGGGAACCTGGTCTGACGATACATCACTGACACTGGCAACTATGCAGAGCATCGCAGCAAAAAATGCAATTGATTTGGAGGACATAATGAGGGAATTTGTGGCATATGCTCGGGAATCCAAATACTGCCAATATGAAGTATTCGACTACGGAAACACCACAATTGAAGCTATTAACAGATTCGAGAGAGGATATCCGGTTAACGAATGCGGAGGAAGAGATGAATATGACAATGGAAACGGATCTCTAATGAGAATACTGCCATTGGCATTCATTCCGGGCATTACATATGATGAAATCGAAAGCGTATCAGGACTTACACACGCCCATCCAAAATCCAAAATCTCCTGTGTGCTTTATATAGAAATAGCAAAGTCAATGCTTGAAAACAATCTTGAAATCGAAGAGCATATACAAAGGGCATGCGAAAAAATCCAGAAACATTATGAAGGCGTAGAGTATTTGGAGGAGTTTCGAGATATCTTTGAAATGGATTTCCATGTAAGTGAAGGCAGAAGCTATGTCATAAAAACCCTTGAAGCTGTTCTTTATTGCCTTTTGGAAACTGAAAACTATAGGGATGCAGTCCTTAAGGCGGTAAATCTCGGCCGTGATACAGATACAGTAGCGGCCATTACAGGAGGGCTTGCAGGTATATACTATGGCGATATCCCTCAGGAGTGGATTGATGACATTCCACAAATGGACTATGTCCTTGGAATATGCAGTGACTTTGAGAATTTCTGCCTAAAAAAATGAATGAGGAAATAACATGGGAGAGCTAACCCAATACATGTGTCTGAACTGTGATTTTACAATCCAGGACAATGACTTAAGGTATTTCATTGATGAGAAAACCAATTGCATAGTCATACATTCAATGGGAATGCGTACATTTGATATGGGGCGTGACAGCAAAATCAACGGGAAAATAATTCCATCATTCTGCCCGCACTGCCTGAAAGAAGTGAATTTCTGTCATAATGATGATATGGGAAATGTTGAAAAGATAATAACTTCACTTGAAACTGATGAAAAAGAATTTAAAAAAGATTTGGATGAAAGATATCCCTTTCGAAAAAAGGCTGTCATGCTTAAAGGTGCCGTTGGGCCGAAAGATGAGCATGGTAAATGTCCAAAGTGCGGCAGGAAAATAGAACTGATAACGCAAGATAACCAAGAATGTCCAAAGTGCGGGGCATGCTTTTAAGTTTTTTAGCCGCATTATATGATTGAGGATATAGTTAACTATATTGATGATAATTAAAAAATATGTTACTTAACAAGGTTGTGTTAAATATGAATTTCGAAAATCAACTTAAAGAATGCGATGAATTATATGAAAAACAGGATTATGAAGCTTTAATTGAAAAATGTGATGAAATACTTGGTCAATTTCCATACAATCCTAATGCAATATGCTATAAGGGAGTTTCCCTCCATAAACTAGGTGAAACTGATGAAGCATTAAATATACTTGAAAAAGGAGTCGAAACAAATCCTGACGATTGTCCTTTGAGAAATAATCTTGCATTGATATATTGTGAATTGGAAGAATACGAAAAAGTCCCTAAAGCTTTGCAAGGAAAGCTTTAAAACCAAAGGTCCTGTTTGGATTGCATAATCAAATTCTCAAATCTGTTGAATAATCTCGCGGATTTTGGTGGCAAGCTAATGATTATATGGGCTGAAGCTTAATGTGGTGATAAGATGGATGAAGAAAACTTAAAAAATGATGCTGAAATTGATAATTCTCGTTTGGAGGAACTAATTAAACAGGACATAACTCCCCAGATGCAAAGGGAAGTATTTGATATATTAAAGAAATCCAGACTCTTCCTGCCGATTGATTTTGGAGAGGATGCATTCAAGGGAATTGAAAACTCAGAACCCGGCGATGTAATTGAAGGCCCGAAAGGTTTCAGCATTCAATTTTTAACTGATGATAATGGAAACAAGGCAGTTCCGTTATTTACAAGTGAAGAGATGATGCAAAAGGCAGGCGTTCACACATCAGTAATGGTGATGTATATGAGCGACCTTGCTGGAATGCTTGCCCAAAGCGACAGGTATTCAATAATTTCAATCAACCCATTCACTGAATTTGGTCTGAACATGCCGATTGAAGCGTTTTTGGCACAGTTTGATATCAAACCTGATCCATTGAGGGAACTTCTGGCCAAAAAGGACATTAAGGATGATGAATTAAAAAAAGAGCTCATGTCCTCCCAGATGATTGTGGGCTGCGTTGATGCAGAAGAAGGCACAAGTTTTGTCATGATATGGGATGATAACAAAAAGTCTTATCTTCCATTGTTTACAGACATTGAAGAGTTCAAAAAGATTTTTGAAAAATACTCAGATGATGTATATCCTCAGGCATATTATTTCGCCGACTTGGTAAAGGTTGCAAAAGTTGATTTTGTGATAAATCCAGCATCAGAATCACTGATTTTGAGTCCTGAAGTATTTAAAGGACAGTGATATTGTGCACTTGTCAAAATCAAGGTATTGCGAAGGAGTTCAGTGTAAAAAGATTTTATGGCTTAATGAACACATGCCGGATAATGCGACTGATAAAGGCAGTGAAGCTATTCTTGAAACAGGAAGAAAAGTTGGAGAGCTTGCAAAGGGACTTTTCGGTGATTATGATGATGTTGTCTATGATAATGACATTGGCGTGAGAATTGAAAAAACCCAAAATCTTTTGAAGGATTGTCCCAATGTCATTACCGAAGCGTCTTTTAGTCATGATGACAATTTCTGCAGTGTCGACATTCTCAAAAATGATGCTGACGGCGTGGAAATATATGAAGTGAAAAGCTCCACAGAAATCAAGGACATCTACCTGGATGACGTTGCATACCAGTACTTTGTTTTAACAAGCGCTGGATTAAATGTCAAAAAAGCAGCCATTGTCTACATTAACAATGAATACGTTAGAGGAAGTGAGCTGGATATGGCTCAGCTATTCAATATCGAGGATGTAACAGATATTGTCAGCCAAATGCAGGATGAAATCAAAAGCAACATTTCCGCTTTCAATGATTTGGGACAAAGCGAACCGGAAATCGATATAGGGCAGCAGTGCTTTAATCCCTACCCCTGCCCTTACTGGCAGTACTGCACAAGAAACCTGCCGACCCCCAATGTATTTGACATTGCAGTTATGCAGAGACGCTCCAAATTCAAGAAATACTATGATGGTAAGATTTCATTCGAAGATCTCGAAAATGAAAACCTCAACCCCAAATACATGGAACAGATTGACTTCGAGCTTCATGACAGGGAACCGAAAATAATTAAATCCGCAATAGATGATGTATTGAAGTCTCTAAGCTATCCTTTGTATTTTATCGACTATGAAACCTGCCAGCATGCGATTCCTGAAATCGAAGGCACAAAACCTTATCAGCAGATTCCTTTCCAGTACTCGCTGCATATCATAGAAAAGAAAGGAGATTCATTAAAGCATAAGGAATTTTTGGCAGATGCAGATGATGATAATCTGATTAGAAACTTCGCCAAAAGAATGATTGCTGACATGCCGGAAGACGGAAGCGTAATCGTATACAACAAGGCATTTGAAGCTACACGAAACAAGGAAATAGCTGAGATGTATCCAGAATTCAAGGAGGACATGGAGAGATTCAATGCAAACATGGTTGATTTGATGGTGCCGTTTCGCGAAAGGAACTATTATACTAAGGAGATGGAAGGCTCATATTCAATCAAAAAGGTTTTGCCTGCATTATTTCCTGATGATCCTGAACTTGATTACAATGAATTGTCATTGGTGCATAAGGGCGATGAGGCATCAAATGCATTTTTAAGCTTGAAAAATAAATCACCTGAAGAGCAAAAACCAATAAGAAAAGCACTGCTTGAATACTGCAGGCTTGACACTTTAGCTATGGTAAAGATTTGGGAAAAATTCAGGCAAGTGTTGTTTGAATAAATTAATCCTGTTATGTATTAACCATCTGATAAGTTTCATCCATAATAATATCTTCCATTAATTAATCATAATTATTATCATATTAATCTAAAAGATTAAATATATTTTTTTTGTTTGAAATAAGAATAATTTAACGAATTGAAAGCAATATTGCACAATTAAATCAATAATAAAAAAATAAAACTAAATGGGAATTTGAAATTGGAGATAACTGATATTCAGTAAGATATTACTGTAGTTATCACTAAACAAAAATATGTCCAATGCCACACCATAAACAAAATACAAACACTAAATAGGCCCAATAATTATCGATTTTTCATCACTAAAAACTCTTTATTTTATATAAAGAAAACACTAAAATAATACGAACAATTCGTATAAAACGTATGAAAAAGTTGCGATACTTATCGTTTCAAGCACTAAAACTACAGTATTAAAATAATTTTCTAATAAAATAAGAACTTAATAATAGGATAGAGTTAAAAATAACTCTAAACCATTATTAAAAATTGGAACCATAAAATGAATTCCAACGAATATCCAATAATACTACTTGCCTTTTTTAATATATAAAATTTTGTAAAAAATAAAAAGTAATACTTTATATAATAAAAGTAATAAACAATAGTACTCTGGAACAGATAAAAATTTTATATAAAATTAGGAGTCATAGAATGATAAAGCGAATATCCAAAATATTTTATCCTCCTAAGGAAGGTGAGTTGATGGTAGAAATGCTTCTTGACTGCATTATTTTTTTAACAGTCACTTATATTCCTACCTATATTGGTTAAGAATATACAAGCATTTTTCTGATTGACGATTGATAGGAATCAAAGCTAGGTTAACAGTTTTCAAGGTGAGGATTCTAAAAAACGAACTTCGATGAAGTGGAATTTTAATTTGTGACATTATTTGAGAAATTGATTGAATTAATTAGTGTGGACTACCACTCCACTCTACCATCACCTCAAATATATCAAAAAATCATTAACTTAGGAAAAATTTAAATTAAAAAAGCAACAATTAATCAATCACATATTTTACGAAAAATTCGTATAAAACAATACTGTTAATTGAATTTGCCGTATGGTTATATGAATTTAGGAGTGATTCAATGCATGAAATTGATGGAATCTCAATAGGTGATGTAAATTATGATAATGTATGCCTGAACTGCCGTCATTGGAGAGTGGAAGTGCAGTTGAAAGGATCCTCAAAGAGTGTGGTCTGCACAAAGGGTCAGGGTCACACAAATCCGAGTGACACATGTGCAATGTTTTCACCGAACCCCTCCCTTGACAGCGTCCAGAACCCTAATCAATATTTTGATAAGAAAAATAAGATAGATGTCTGGAAACTCTGATTTTTTGGCGATTCTTGGACAGAAACCTAAAACATTTGGCAATTGCCTGTATTAAAGCATATACCTTGAAAGATGATGAGGTCATGAGCGGAAACAAAAACATTGCTACAGAATATGCGGGCGGGTCTTACTTCTCAGTTAAAGTCACAACAGCTGATGGGCATGTGGTCGTAGGTGATAGTGTCAAGTTTAAAATTGATGATAAATCATCCACTGTCAAAACAGACAGCAACGGAATAGCAAAAATCAAAATATCTCAAATTCCTAAAAAATACATAATAACAACTTAATATAAATGAAAATTAGTCAAAAACACAGTCACAGTAAAACAAGTCTTAAAAACAAGCAAAGTAACAGTCAAAAAGACAGCAAAGAAATTTACCTTCAAGGCAACCCTTAAAGTCAGGTAGTTGATATTTTTCATCTATTTTTTTTTAATTTTGAGGATATGGCTTATTTATAACTTCATATTAGCATTCTATTTTTTTTAAGGTATGTTATTGTTCGCAACCATGTCGATTTTACCGCAACATACAGGAAAGTTTTGTTTGCCGATGATGATTTTGGTTTTTTTAGGCTATCGGAACGGTTTTGGCATCTGAAAAGTTGACTGATGAGATTTATTTGTATGATGAATCGTCCGCTTAGGCATTGAAACCCAATATATACTGCAAATCAAAAAATGTAAAAGTTAAAATTATTTTTAAGTAGATTTTTCTAAATCTAATTTATGTCAAAAATTATTTTTTGTGGTCGCATTATTTTGCTTGCAGTTTGGGCAAATGCATGGAAAAGATATACATGGCACTAGAAACTTTTATCATATTTTAGCATATGTTAAAAATAATGAGTTGTTGGTGTGAGGAAAATGATGTTGAAGTTTGCCTTATGGTGATTTGTGATTACAAAATCTAAAATTCCAGTGGGCATAATGAGGGCAAGGATTTGTTGAAAACTCATTGATGAATTTTCACTATAGAAAAAAGTTATTAACAACTAACACACAAAATTAAATATGGATTTGGTGAGGTGTAAAAATATGGATTGTCATTTTTGCGGTGAAAAACTCATTGAAGGGTATCTTAATTGTCCCGGTTGCAGACATCTGGCTTTTGATATTGACTATCTTGAAAATATGGATAAGATGGAAAAGAAATATTCCAAAACTGGCCTTTTGGAACTGTCAGAGGAAAACTTGACATTTGAAGAGATTGTCACAATTTACACATTCATCGAAAGGGCAGACCATCATTGCGGTGAGGAATCGCTATTTGATGAATATAGTCAAAACGGAACATTTTCAAATTTGCGCAAAAGATTGGATGAAATGAGGTGAGGAAATTAAATGAGAGATAGACATTTCATGGAAGATGAAAATGAACTGCCTTATCTGGTTAGTGAGACAAGAGATGGCGGACGAAATGGTGGTGTTGCTTCACAAAAAATGGATTTTGATAATGTTCCTTATACTGTTTTTCCATCACGTATGAGACGCTTAAATCTGAATCAACACCATATAGACAATATAATCAATTCCGTTGAAATCAATGCAAGAAACTGCATAGTTTCCATGCACAAAAGGGATGATGAAATCATAATGACATTCCTGGTTGAAAATGAATATGTGGCAACTGAATTTAGGCTGCTTTATGATTTGAATTTCTCTCAGATTGAATATCTGGGAGGCACCACTTACCATGACAACCTGGAATCCAGGACATGGTTTATAAATGCAGTTAAAAAAATTGAAAAAGAAAACGGCTACAGGTATGCATTTTGCTTTGGGGGACATGATTTTTCCTTCAGCAATGGAAGACTTGTAGTGAATGGGGATTTCAAAAGCAAGGTGATGTTTGAAAAGGACGGATGCAGTGATCATTTCGATTATAATATTGATTTTGCCAAAAGAAAACTTGAATTTAACCATGTCTGTCCTTTCCATGAATTTTATGAATTCTTTTGCTAGAAAGGTGATAAAATGTATGAATGGCATATAGGAGACCCGGTGGACTGGGGTGACGGTTTTATGGATGCCCAGAATCAGGGTTATGGAAACGACGATGAGGAAGATGATCATTTCCCAGATAAACTAGAATCTGATAAGTATTCAAGAAAGGCATGGGATCTTTGCAACCAACACAAATATGAAGATGCACTTCAATATATTAATCTTGCACTGGACATGAATGGCCTGAATGCCGGAAACTGGAACATCAAGGCAATTATCCTAGATTTCATGGGAAGATACAGTGAGGCGGAAGAATGCTATAACACATCCCTTGGACTGTCCCGCAATAATCTGGTTTGTGACAACAAGGCAAGGATGCTTCGCTATTGGGCAGGCGAACTTATTGAAGAAGCAAAGAAAAAGCCTGACGGACTTCCCACATTATATGATGCATGGGACATTAACAAAAGGGCAATCGATGCGCTTCCGGGAGATAAAAGCGAAGAAAAGATTGGAGATTATTTCAGTCAAAGGGATACGATTGATTTTTACATAGACTATGAAAAGAAATATCAGAAAAATGTCGAAAGTATTAAAAGCCATGACAAATCGGAGCTTTTCACTATTGCCGGAAGGCATTTTTACACAACAGGCATTAATCCTGTGCCTGGAATGGAATTGAAGCTTGTAAGGGAACCCTACAATGAATTCGACCGTGATGCCATTGCGGTATTTGTTGATGATGAAAAGATAGGCTATGTTGCAAACAGTGACTATACGAAATATTATCTGACATCATCTGCGTCCGAAATCAAGGACAGGATTCATGGTGTGGCTTCGGCTGAATATGTGCTGTATCTCGAAAGATATGCAGATATACAGTTTGCCATTGGAAGGCTGGTTGGATGAATACCAATAATTTTTATATGCTTTTAAACAAATCTCTAAACAGTGAAGTATTTATTAGACTTTCGAAGAGGTCTTTTTTATGAAATGTCCAAATTGTAATACAATAAATCCAGACAATGCCCAATTCTGCAGAAACTGTGGCATGAATTTGAATGAAACTGATATTCCCGAAGAGGAAATAGTGCATGTTCCTACAGTCGAAACCGATGATGACTATCAGAAAGCCAATACGGATTCCGGAAATGATGGAAGACTATCGGACTGGACATCCTGCTGCATTTGTCTGGTGGTCATATTCATTGCATTTGCAATATTCAGTTTTCATTAAATCAACGATTAGGGGACAGGTATTATGACGGATGAAATCGATTATGTCAAACGCTCCCAATATAGATTCAAGGTAGTGAAGTCTCTGGATAATGATGCAAAAATGCCATCACAGATTGCAAGGGATACAGAAATTTTTCAAAATCATATATCCAATGTCCTTAGGCAGTTAAGGGAGCATGAGATTATTGAATGCATCAATCCTGAAGTCAGGAAAGGCAGACTGTACAGACTTACCGATAAGGGCGAGAAGGTTAGTGAAAATCTTTGATTATTATGCCAAAACAAACATGAAGCTGGTCAAAAGGAACCAAAAGTTGCACAATCCATATTTGCCATTGATGATTGGTGATGTTAGAGAGTGATGTATTCCAATATTGTAAAATTATTTAAAAATGAAAAATAAATATGATGAAATTGTTTATTCACCATATTTTTTATTGAAATCTTCTTTTTCGGCTGCAATTTTTCCTTCTAAAGTGGTTATTGTAGTAGCTGTTTTATCTTTAAGTTCAGAAATGCTTTCTTCAATATTTATTGTTTCTATAGTGTCGTCAAGGTCTTCTTGAAGATTTGCAATTAATTCATTTTTAGCCATTTGAATTCTTAATTGTGTTCTTAACAATATTTCTTCTAAAAGGTTGTCAGCTTTAAATAGAATTAAATCAGCATCTTCACCATTGTTTTCGATTGCTACTTGAACATCATTTGATAAAATAGTAATGGCTATGTCTGCATCATCTAATGCATCATCAATTCTTGCATCTGCTAAAGCCAGATGTGATTCTATTTTTTGCTGATTTCTAGCTTTTTTCTTTTCTAATACTTTTTCTTCAAATTTTATTTTTGCATTTGCTTTCTTTTGATTTGTGGCTAGTATTTTTTCTTCTTTTTTAATATTCAATTCTTCTTTTTTTTTCTTCGAAACTCATATTTTCACCAATTTAGTTTCAATTTAAAATTAATTTCAATTAATTAATTTTAATATTTAATATATTATTTTTCATTAATTAATGTTTTCTTTTTATAAATTTTAATTTTATCTTATTTTTGTTTATTTTTATTGATTAAATTAATTTAAAAATTAAAGTATTTTTATCTTTAAAATGCAAGAATGCCACAACTTCTGCAAGTTGTGGATGAATTGCACTATTGGGTCTACTGTCTTTTTTAATTAATTTTATTGTGTTTTATTTTATTTGCGTTTTTTTGAGGCTATTTTATGTCATGAATTTTTATTCAGTATACTTTTTTGTTA
>NZ_OMWD01000039.1 GCF_900314695.1 uncultured Methanobrevibacter sp.
ACGCAGCAATTAATATTCTAAACCGCTGGTTCAACGGGGATAGCCTGATAAAATACTTAAATTAACCATTATTAAGTGAAAATAATTCAGGAATCCCCACCCTCTATAGGATGGGGTGGTTCAAGAAAAAATTAAATAGATATATGAATATAAATATATTAACAAGAGTGTGTTCATATGGATTTAAATTCAAATAACAAAAATAGTGGTAAATCCGAAATTAATCAACAGGAGATATTGGATATTTATTCATTGGATAACAATGAACTTGATAATGTGCCCATAGGCTTTTTCTTCGGACTTGTCGCCCGCCAATATCTTAACTTTTTTGATAAATATTTATCTGAATTGAATATAAATCCAAACCAGTTTTGGATATTATTAGTTCTCTGTCAGGAACAAAATATTTCACAGGATCGAATAGCATCTCTTTTAAGGGTTAATGGAGCAACAGTGACTCGTGAACTTGAAAGTTTAGAAAAAAGAAATTTAATCATGAGAAAAATAGATGAAAATGACCGGCGAAGAAAATTAGTTTCACTATATGATAAGGGATTTGAAATGCTTGAATCGGTTCAGGATGTTGATTGGGAAACTGAATCTAAATTATTGAACTATTTCAGCATAGAAGAACTTCACATTTTGAAATTTCTGCTTAAAAAAATTATTATTACAATTGAAGACATTCAGAAATAAAATATATTTTTCATAATTCAAAAACTCTCTTTGTTAGTTCTTTATTTATTTTTTTTAATTTATTTCAATGTTTGTTAGTATATTTTTCTGGCTATTTTAGCAATAGGTGCTGTCAGTGCATCTGATGGTCATGATTCAGATAACTGACAGTTTCAAACGATAAGACAAGCTTAGATGTTGATAAGCTTGCTGTCGTTGAAAATGATGAAAATCTGACGGACGAATATGAATATTTTGAAGATGACTATGAAATAATTATTGAAAAAAGCGTAAATATTGATGATGAATATTCTGAAATTGTTTCTTACGGCATTTATGATGGTGCAGGTGGTTCTGTTGCAATCCATTCATCAAAAAGAAATTTCTCCCAAAAATAATTTTTAACACTTCATCAATCTTGATTTCATAAGGCATATGCATTTTTTTTCTTTAATTGAATATTGGTAGAAGTCATTTGTTTTTGAATATGTTCATTATCTTTTTAGTTTTGGTGATTTGAACAGTTATTGGCAATAATGGCTAAATCAATCTACTTTTCATAATATTTTTATTTGATTATTTACAGAATTAATACTGTAAAAATTATTTTGATAACAAATGCTGTTGACAGTGTTTGTAATAAAAAAACATTTTATATTGATAATTTATGTATAAAATTGATAAAAACTCTCTTTTAAGAGTCTTTGTTTTGATGGTGAATAATATATGAAATTTAAAAAACATTTGTTGGTTGTTTTATCGGTTTTGATTTTATTTCTGTTTATAACATCAGCTAGCGCTGCTGAGGCCAATGAAACTGATGTAATCTCCATTGACGAATCAATCAACCTGGAAAATAATTTATTGTCTGCTGATAATAATGTAAAAAGTAATGATATTTTAAAATCATCTAATGATGAATTATTAACTGCTGGAAATGACTGGTATGTTAATTCAAGTAAAGATACTAGTGGTGATGGAAAAAGTGAAAAGGATGCATTTAAAACATTAAGTGAATCTTTAAATGAAGCTCAGGATGGAGACACAATTTGGATTGCATCAGGAGAATATACAGGAAAGGATAATATAGGATTAACTATTGCTAAAAATTTAAACTTCATAAAAAATGGTGATGGTGAAGCAATCTTTGATGCTGAAAACTCAGGTAATATTTGGACTGTTAATTCCACATCCATAAATATAACTGGTTTGACCTTTAAAAATGGAAATTCAACTAATGGTAGTGCAATTTATATTTCACATGAAGTTAAATCCAATATAAACGCTACTTTTATTAATAACACTGTATCTAATAGGGGTGGTGCTATATATATTGTAAGTGGCGGTATTTCCGGTACTTTAAATAGTGTTTTTATTAATAACACTGCATCTGATTGGGGTGGTGCCATCTATATTGATAGCGGTGGTATTTCCGGTAATGTAAATGGTACTTTTATTAATAACAAAGGAAGTAGTGGTGCTGCTATATTTATTGCTGGTGATATTTCCGGTAATGTGAATGGTACTTTTATCAATAACAAAGCAAAGGGTTATGGTGCTGTCTATATTTATAATGGTGATGCTTCTGGTAATGTAAACGGTACTTTTATTAATAACATCGCAAATCAGGGTGGTGCAATCGCTGTTGGTAATGGTGGTACTGTTTCTGGTAATGTAAATGGTAT
Organism: uncultured Methanobrevibacter sp.; assembly: GCF_900314695.1. Lineage (NCBI taxonomy): Archaea > Methanobacteriati > Methanobacteriota > Methanobacteria > Methanobacteriales > Methanobacteriaceae > Methanobrevibacter > uncultured Methanobrevibacter sp. The sequence goes on from NZ_OMWD01000039.1 coordinate 2,361, forward strand.
TTTTATTAATAACACTGGATATTATTCTGGTGGTGCTATCTGTATTGACAATACAGAAAGATATCCTACTGGTAAGTTAGAGGGTATTTTTATTAATAACAAAGCAGAAGAGGGTGGTGCTATCTATATCGAGTTTAATCATAACGATCCTAATGTTTCTTTAGGAGGTACATTTATCAATAACAATGCAAGTAGGGGTGGTGCCATCTTTATCAATCAACTGGTTGATGCTATAACTATTCAAGATTCTATTTTTTTAAACAATAGTGATGCATTATCTGATGGTATGGGAAGTTATATTAAAACTATTGATTGCTGGTTTGGAAATAATGCAACAAATTACAATAGCAGGCCGGATGCAGGAAATGCAGTTATGGACAGATGGCTGTTCTTAAATGCAACAGCTAATCCAAATGATGTTTCAGTAGACCAAAATTCAATAATTACCTTCAAATTAGACTCATACGACAATTCTTCAGGAGAGATTAAGCCATATGATGCTTCAAAGATGAAATTTATTTTAGATTTCACTCAAACATTGGGAGAATTGGATAAAACTGCCGCTTTAATTGGTGAAAATATAACATATACTGCAAGACAGGGCGGAAATTCCACTGTAACAAGTAAATACGAAACTGGATCATATACCATTGAATTGAACAATGTCAAAATTCCTACTGAAATTAATGTTACTGACTCCACAATTGCTTTAAATGCAGGTGGGGAAGCTGATGTTGGTGCTACTTTAACTCCTGCTGATGCAGGTAACCTAACCTATACTTCAAACAACAAAAATGTTGTTGTAGTGGAAAATGGAAAAATCAAAAGTATTAAAAAAGGTAACGCCACAATTACAGTTTCATTTGCTGGTGATGAGAGATATGCAACAGCAGAAAATAAAACAATCTCTGTTATTGTTAACTTGAATGATGCTAGCGTTGAAGCTGAAGACATAGAATTAAAAGTTGGCGAATCTGGTGTTATTAATTATACTACAACTCCCGAAGGATTAAAAGTTAATTTTGCAGCGGATAACTCAGGCATTGTCAGTGTGGATGAAGACGGCACTGTCAAAGCATTAAAAAATGGTACTGCTAAAATCACCATTAATGTTGGTGACGATGAGGTATATGCAAAAAATTCAACAGTCATAACAGTTACCGTTACTTTAAATGATGCCAGTGTTGAAGCTGAAGACATGGAATTAAATGTCAGCGATTCAGGCGTTATTAAATATACTACTAATCCTAAAGGTTTGGATGTTACATTCGTAGCTGACAATTCAGGTGTTGTCAGTGTTGACGAAAAAGGAACTGTAAAAGCATTAAAAGAAGGTAAGGCCAATATTACTGTTAAAGTTGGCGATGATAAGGTTTATGCTAAAAATTCAACTGTCATCACCATTATCGTAAGCAAGATTCCTACTGAGATTAATGTCAACAATCATACACTTGATTTGGGTGTTGATGATAAAGTTGATTCTGTTGCTGAATTATTGCCTTCTGATGCTGGTAAGTTGAATTTCACATCCAGTGATGAGAACGTGGTTGTTGTTGATGATAAAGGTACATTTACTGCTGTAGGTGTAGGTAGTGCCAATGTTACTGTTTCATTTGATGGCAATAACAAATTTGAAGCTGCTGAAAGTAAAATCGTCTATGTAACTGTAAGTAAGATTCCTACTAAGATTTTTGTTAGCAATGACACTATTGATATGAAGGTTGATGATGAGGTTGATTCTGGCGTTAGCATTACACCTTATGATGCTGGTAAGTTGAATTTCACATCCAGTGATGTGGGTGTTGTTCGTGTTGATGATAACGGTACATTTACTGGCGTAGGTATCGGTACTGCCATCGTTACTGTTTCATTTGATGGCAATTACAAGTTTGAACCGGCTGAAAGTAAAAATATTACTGTTACCGTAACTAAGATTCCTACCGAGATTGTTGTTGTGAATTCCACTGTTGATATGCATGTGGATGATGAGGTTGATCCTGGCATTAGTATAACTCCTTCTGGTGCTTGTGAGTTTGATTATGTCTCAAGTGATGTGAGTGTTGTTCGTGTTGATGGTAACGGTGCATTTATTGGAGTAGGTACTGGTAGTGCTACAGTCACTGTCAGATTCTTAGGTAATGAAAAATATTCTGCCGCTGAAAGTAAAAATATTACTGTTACCGTAACTAAGATTCCTACCGAGATTGTTGTTGTGAATTCCACTGTTGATATGCATGTAGATGATGAGGTTGATCCTGGCGTTAGCATTGTTCCTTCTGGTGCTTGTGAGTTGGATTATGTATCAAGTGATGTGAGTGTTGTTCGTGTTGATGGTAATGGTACATTAATTGCTGTAAATACTGGTAATGCTACAGTCACTGTCAGATTCTTGGGTAATGAAAAATATTCTGCTGCTGAAAATAAAACCATTGGGGTCACAGTTACTTTAAATGATGCCCGTATTATTGCCAAAGATATGAACATGGTTATCGGTGAAAATGGCACTATTAGTTATAGTACTGTTCCTGCCGGTTTGAATGTTACTTTTGTTGCAGATAATTCAGGTGTTGTCAGTGTCAGTAATGCTGGTGTTGTTACTGCTTTGAAAACTGGTGTTGCCAACATTACCATTTTGACAGGAGATAATAAGAAGTACGCTTTAAATTCAACTGTCATTACTGTTACTGTTAAGTTGCACGATGCCATTGTTAGCGTAAATAAATCTAGTCTGAATTTGGAACTTGGTGATACTTTTGATATTGTTGCCACTACTTATCCTGCAGGTTTGAATGTTACTTATGTTCCTGATAACTCAGGCGTTGTCAGCGTTGATGAAAACGGTAAAATCACCGCTTTAAAAGTGGGCAGTGCTGTTATAACTGTTAAAGTTGGCGGACATGGTATTTATGCTGAAAATTCAACAAATGTTACTGTAACCGTAAGCAAGATTTCTACTAAAATCACAGCTTCTTCTCTCACAACAGTTTATAATGTTAACAAAAACCTTCTCATAACTTTGAAGGATTCTAAAGGCAATCCTCTTAGTGGAGCTAAAATAACTGTTAGCATTAAAGGTTCTAAAACCTACACTACCAATAAGAAAGGTCAGGTTAAAGTTCCAACCAAAGGTTTGGTTCCTAAAAAATACACTGCAAAAATAACATTCAATGGAAACACCAAATATGCTAAATCGACCAAATCTGTTAAGGTAACTGTTAAAAAGGCAACTCCAAAATTGTATGCCAAAGCAAAAACATTTAAAAAGTCTACAAAAATCAAAAAATACACTGTTACTTTAAAGACCAATAAAAAGAAGGTTATGAAGAAGGTTAAGTTGACCCTTAAAGTCAACAAGAAAACATACAAGGCTAAAACCAACAGCAAAGGTAAAGCAACCTTTAAAATAACCAAATTGGCTAAAAGAGGTAAATACACTGCATTAGTTAAATATCCTGGTAGCAAATACTACAAATCAAAAACTGTAAAAGCTAAAATTATTGTTAAGTAATTGCTTCGGCAGTTACTTTTCCTTTTTTTCTTTTTTCCTATACATTTGATTGCATGATTGCACTATTTTTTCATAATAATATCTATTTGCTTTAATTATTGACTGTTTATTTGGCTGTTTTTGAAAGAAACTATAAAAATATTCATGGATTTCTTTGAGTATTGCTGTGTTGTTTTTGCAGCAGGAAAAGAAAAAATGCTGTCGCCAGTCAAATAACAAAAAGTTATACAAATGAAATATAAATCAGTCATTTCATGTATCCTCAATCAAAAAATTTCGGCAAAGATTAAAATAGTAATAAAATAATAATAATTAAATGAGGATAAGCTTATGTTAGATAGGAAAGTTTTGTTTGTTTCAATGCTGATTTTGGTTTTTCTGGCTATTGGAACGGTTTCGGCAACTGATAATTTGACTGATGAAATTTCTTTGGATGATGGACCATCCGCTCAGGGCATTGAAATCCCAATTGTTAGTGACATTAAAAGTGATGCTAACCAATCCATACAGGACATTGGGGATAATCAAGGCCAAATGAATACGAAAATGAAAGCCAAGGACGTAACCACTTACTATAAGGAAAAATCCCAATTGGTAAGTTATCTTAAAGACGGCAACAATCAGCCTGTTTCAGGCAAAAATATTTCCATTTCAATAAACAACAGAGTTTACACCAAAGTCACAGACAATGCCGGAAAGGCTGTATTGAAACTTAACCTAAAACCCGGAACATATGACGCTTCGGTTAACTTTGCAGGTGATGAAAACTACACTGCAAGCAGCACAAACGCAATGGTTAAGGTAAACAAGGCCAGCCTCAAACTCACAGCAAAGGACTTCAAAACCTATTTCGAATCAGGCTTCTATTTCAAGGCAAAGGTTATAAATAAGGTCACCAAAAATCCCGTTCAGGGTATCCAGGTAGCTTTCAAGGTTATTAAAAACGGCAAGCACAGAACATATTGGGCAACCACTGACGCCAAAGGAGTTGCAAAACTTAAAAAGAACCTTAAGGTCGGACAGTATAGGGTCGTCACTTCTCTTAAAAAGAACAGGCATCTGAATGCTAAAAAAGCCATATCATTCCTGACTATTAAGGAAACTGCTGAAATGGGCTGCACATCATTGTATGTTCAGGTAAGCAATACCGAAGCGGTTGCAGGATTTAGAAGGGATGCGACCAATGCCAAAACATTGCATATTGTAAAATACAAGTTAAACGGCAAGGTGACAGTAAAGCAATATAAGACCAACAGCTATTTCTTCCATCTTTTGACAACTGCAGACGGATGGATGGCAGGAACAGGAGGTATTGACAATCATGGCATAAATCAGGCCATCGAAAAGCTGGCAGGCAAGATGGCAAAATCTGGTAAAATCCAAAAATCCTATCTGAAAAAGATTCTAGGTTATGAAAGAGAGTTGGGATTGGGCCATTTCTCAATAAAGGCTCCTAACGGCAAATATGCTGTTGTTTGGAGCAGTGGAATTATATACGGTACTCTAAAGCCGGGTGAGTATTTGAAGGCTCCGAATGGAAGATCATTGTTCTATCATGGAAAATATGCTCATTTCAGCAAAAATCCCGTAAAGGCTGCAATCAAGATTGCTGCATCCGATTCATATGGTGTCAACAGGAGGGATGCAACAGCATTCCACTGGAAAGCCACAACCAAGGAAGGCAAGACAACTTCAACCTTAAAGGTTTATGCTGCAAATGACAACGGACGTCTGGTTGGAAGCAGTACAGGATATTTGAAGGATGATATCAAATTTAGGAACAAATTCATATCCAAGAACAGTCTTCCTATGACTCCATCTTCAAAATTCATTGGAGACGTCAAAATGGGAAACATCGACAAGCTGATAAAAACAATGACTGTTGTCAGCGCTCCAAAATTGACAACACTCGCCAACGAGTCCAAGATATTTAATGTCACCGTTAAAAACAAACAAACCGGTAAACCTGTCAAGGCATTGGTTTTAAAGGTAAAAATCGACGGCAAGGTTCGCTCCATCAAAACCAACAGCAAAGGAGTTGCCCAGCTTAAAACAAAATCATTGGCTGTCGGCAGCCATAGGGTAATCATATACACCGACAATATAAAATATCTGGTTTCAGCCAAAAGTACAATTAAAATTATATGATTGTACTTCTTTCATTTCTTTTTTTAAATTCTGAAGTGATGTAAAGTCACTTTTTTAATTAAAGTTTCCCTGTTTGGAAAGTTATCAAAAAAAAATATATTTTATCTTAAACAAATTTAATTATCAATTAATAAGTTCATATTGGGGAGGACTGTTTTGTTTAATAGGAAATTAATTGTGATAACAGTAATTCTTTCTTTTATACTTGCCGTTTCAGCGGTGAGTGCGGCAGATAATGATACTGATGAAATTGTCGGCATGGAAATATCTGATGATGTTATAGGTGCCGATTGTGACAATCAGTTAATTGGCGCTAATGATTCGGATAATGGCACTTTCGATGATTTGGCTAAAAAAATCAGCGCCGTTGAGGATGGGGGAGTGTTGAACCTTACAAAAGACTATAAATATTCTGACGGCTCAACAGGCGGAATCAAAATCAATAGGTCAATTACCATTGACGGAGGTGGAAACGCTCTGGATGGAAAACACATCTCCAGAATATTCAGCGTGACTGCAGGCAATGTGACTCTAAAGAATTTGAAGTTCATCAATGCCCAATTCACCGGCAATGGCGGTGCCATTAACTGGAATGGAAAAGACGGCATCTTGATCAACTGCACTTTTGCTGGCTGTTCAGCATCAAATGGAGGGGCAGTATATGCATCCCTTTCAACACTCCATTTTATTGACTGTTTCTTTTCAGACAATTCTGCAGCGAACGGAGGTTCTGCATATGTTGCAAATTCAATAGCTGAATTTACCAATGTCTCATTCATAAATAATAGGGCAACCAATTCTTCCGCAGCCATCTTCAGCATGCTTTCAATCAATTCGATAGATGGATGTGATTTCATCAATAATTCCGTAAGTGCCAGGTCTCCCTTTGGAGGAGCAATTGCCTTTTATCAATATGAAAGCAATATAAGAAATTCAAGATTCATCAACAATTCAATAAATGGGGAATATGGCTACGGAAGCTCAATATTCAATTACGGCATTGTGAATGTGGAAAACACCACAATTGCAAACAACACCCAGAACACCCGAAACAGAATCGAGGATGCACTTTATACCATAATCGGTAAGGCCAATCTGAAAGCCTGCACTGTAGAAAACAATTCCTGCATCGGTGATGAGGACATAATCTATGCTCTCTTTTGGCCGATGGTGTTTGACAAGGTATTTGATGAGACAGATGCATTCATTCCGGCAAAGTATGACCTTAGAAACGTTACTCTCGAAAACGGCACAAGCATATCATATGTCTCCCCAGTCAAGAACCAGGGAAATTCAGGTACCTGCTGGGCTTTTGCTGCAATCGGTGCTTTGGAGTCATATATGCTTGAAAGTGAAAACAGGCTGTATAACTTTTCTGAAAACCATCAGAAAAACATAATGGGTCCATATACGAATGGCGGCTGGGTATTCTTGAGGGGAGGCGGAACTGCCAAAACGCTTGCATACTGGAGCAGATGGTCAGGACCTGTCAATGCCAGTGACGATCCGTTCAATGAAAGTTCCAAGGTATCCCCAACCAATCTGACCGTCATTAAACATGTTCAGGATGTTGTATATCTTCCGGTAATGGATATTGCTCAGTTAAAGCTTGCAGTGTTGAAATACGGTTCTGTCGTTATCGGATATAAATTTATTCAACCTGAAATCAAGATAGTCAATGGAACAACCTTTGAAAGTGAAGTCTCACCGTTAGTGGCATTGCCTCAGTTTTCTACCCATGTAGTCGATATCGTCGGATGGGATGATAACTATCCAGGCTCCAATTTTGGTGAAAACATTCCCGATGGAGCATTCATATTGAAAAACAGTTTCGGTACAAATGAGTATAATACAAAATTGAATAAGACAATCTATTATGAAGGCGAGGGCTTCAACTACATCTCATATTATGACCTGACACTTTCAAAGGAAAACATTCCCTTTGCAATAGTGAATGTGGAGAATACAGACAACTATAGGGAGAACTATTATTATGATCCTGCCGGAACACTTGTCAATTTAGGATTCAATAACCAAACAGCATGGCTTTCCAATCAGTTCGTTTCAAACAACTCTTACCCTCTTGCAGCATTCAGTCTATATACCTTCGGGGTCGATTCCACCTATGAAGCTTATGTCTATGTCAACGACAATCTTGCACACACCCAATGCGGTGTCATTCACAATCCCGGATACAGTACAGTCAAATTGAGCGATTACGTTTGGCTGAACAAAAATGACGTTTTCAGGATAACATTAAAGTTAACCACTCCAAACTGCACATATCCGATTCCCATCAGCTGCGATGTCGATGAATGGATTGCCAATACGTCTTCATCTCCAAACCAGTCATTCATAAGTCCTGACGGCATCAACTGGATAGATTTGCATTACGCACATAACGTTTTCTATCAAAACTCAGGCAGCGTAAGTTACGCTGAATTTTCAAATGCAGTCGTCTGTTTAAAGGCTTTCACATTCGATTTTGGAATAATTACAGAGGACATGGCTAAAATCTATAAAAACAATTCCATGTTTGAGGCTAAAATAGGTGAGGGCAATAAAGTCATATTCTTTGAGGTTGACGGCATTAACCATACCCGCATAAGCGATGAAAACGGAGTGGCCAAATTGGAAATTGACCTGAATCCGGGCAACTATACAATCAAAACTTACTATGCAAACTTCAGCAATGAAAACAATATTGAAGTGTTGCCTACACTGATAGCCAAAGATTTGGTTAAACACTATGGGGATGGATCAAAGTTTTACATTTCACTGATTGACACTGCAGGAAATCCTGCTGCAAATGCAAGCATTGCAATGAAAATTGATGGCGTATCCTATAGCCGGCCAACCGATAAAAACGGAAATGCCAGCTTAGACATCAATCAAAAGCCGGGCAAATATGTTTTGACTGCCGTTGATTCGTTGACTGGACTTGAAATGTCCTATGACATTACTGTCCTTCAACCCAAAAAGTCCACTCCAAAGATTGTGGCCAATAAGAAAACGTTCCTCGCAACCACCAAAACCAAGAAGTACACAATAACCTTAAAGAACAATGCTGGAAAGGCAATCAGGAATGTGAAAGTCACTTTGAAGTTAAACGGCAAAACATATAAGGCCACCACCAACTCCAATGGAAAGGCAACCTTTAAAATCACCAAACTTTCGAAGAATGGAAGCTATAAGGCAACTGTAGTATACGATGGAAGCATCATGTATGACAAGGCAACCAAAACCGTTAAAGTAACTGTTAAAAAGGCAACTCCAAAATTGTCTGCCAAAGCAAAGACATTTAAAAGGTCTGTAAAAACCAAAAAATACACTGTTACTTTAAAAACCAACAAAAACAAGGTTATGAAGAATGTAAAACTTACCCTTAAGGTCAACAAGAAAATATACAAAGCAAAAACCAACAAGAAAGGTAAAGCGACCTTTAAAATCACTAAATTGACTAAAAAAGGTAAGTTCACTGCTGTTGTCAAGTTTGTAGGAAACAAATACTTCTATGCTAAAACTGTAAAACCAAAAATTACTGTTAAGTAGGTAGAACTCTACCTACAATTTCTATTTTTTATTTTTTCCTATACATTCATCATCTGGAATAGGTCTATTTTTATAATCGGTAATGTTTGATTGCATGGATGATTAATAATTTTCATGGTTTTTGGTATATCTGTTAATATAATTCTATTATTTGTATAGTTTCTAAAGGGCTAAAATCAGAATGGGTATTTTATATAATTGCTAGATGTCTTATATTCATTACGGGTATATATAAATATATTTGTTGATAGACTTTTAATTGTATTGAATGTTTTAGATAAAAACAATAGGTTTAAAGATTGTTCGTTCAATATAAAACATTTTTATCAAAATATTATTCATTGGAAATAATAGGAGAATGGATTATGAAGAGAAATTTTTTAATTTTACTATGTCTGATTTTATTTATTGTTTCTATTGCCGGCGTATCAGCAACAGAAGATGTAAATCAGACAGATAATCTAGAATTATCTTCGAATAGTAATTCTGAAGATAAAGTTGACTTAGACAATAATAATGGTCTGGATGAAAATGATGATTTAAGCGAAAAACTTGAATCCGATTCAAATATCCTGGCAATGTCTAAGGCAGATAAACTGACAGGAAAAACAATTGATGTTGAAAATTTCACATTTAAAGATATTCAAAAAGCAGTTAACAGTGCAGATGAAGGAGATACTGTTTATCTAAAAGCAGGAACATACCTCAATAATGAAAATGGACCAATCAGTATTAATCAAAATAATATCTCTATTGTCGGTGTAAAAGATTCCACAATTCTGGATGCCCAAAAAACATCAGGAATATTCGATATTTATGCCACTAGTGGCATTACTATAAAAGATATTGTTTTTATAAATGGTAATGTCAGTTTGGGTGGTGCTATTCATGTTTTTAATGCTATTGATAATTTTAATATTGATGCTACTTTCATTAATAACACTGCAGAATATTATGGTGGAGCAAACTACTTCTTTCGTACTGTTTCAGACTCATATATTTCTGGAACTTATATTAATAACACTGCATATTATGGTGGAGCAAACTACTTCCATAATGTTGTTTCAAATGTGAATAGTTCTGGAACTTATATTAATAACACTGCAGAACATTCTGGTGGAGCAAACTACTTCCGTAGTGTTGTTTCAAATGTGAATAGTTCTGGAACTTATATTAATAACACTGCAGAATATTATGGTGGAGCAAACTACTTCCTTGAGGCTGTTTCAGACTCAGATATTCTTCTTTCGTACTGTTTCAGACTCAGATATTTCTGGAACTTATATTAATAACACTGCATATTATGGTGGAGCAAACTACTTCTATGGTACGGTTTCAAATGTGAATAGTTCTGGAACTTATATTAATAACACTGCAGAATATTATGGTGGAGCAAACTACTTCCTTGAGGCTGTTTCAGACTCAGATATTACTCAGATATTTCTGGAACTTATATTAATAACACTGCAGAACATTCTGGTGGAGCAAACTACTTCAATGGTACGGTTTCAAATGTGAATATTTCTGGAACTTATATTAATAACACTGCAGATGGTACTGGATTAATATACTTTAATGACTATAATAATGTGGGTTTAAATGCGACTATTAGTGATGCAATTTTTATAAATAACAAATGCACAGATGTAATCTATGTTAGAACCAATGGTGTTGTTGCATATAATAACTGGTTTGGAAATAATGCTACAAATTATAATGAAAAACCAAAAACCCATAATGTAAACATGATTAACTGGCTGTTCTTGAATGCTACTGCTGATCCTAGTAGAATTGGAGTGGGCAATAGCTCAAAAATTGCATTTGTATTGCAGTCATACAATGAAACTTCTGATGTTGGCTTGTATGATGCATCAAAAATGAATGTAAATTTGACTTTATCACAAACACTCGGAGAACTGGATAAAACCTCAGCATTAATTAGTGAAAAAATAGTATACACTGCTAAAAATGTTGGAAATGCAACCGTTACAGGTAAATTTGAAACTGTATCATATACCTTAAGCTTAACTAATACTAAAAATCCTACCAACATTACTGTCGCTAATTCTACTGTTGATTTAAAAGTTGGAGATGTGGTTGATTCAGGTGCTACTTTAACTCCTGCTGATGCAGGCAACTTAACATACACTTCAGGCAATACAAGTGTTGCCATAGTTGAAAAAGGAAAAATCAAAGCATTAGCCAATGGTACTGCTGTTATTACCCTCAGTTTCCCCGGCAATGAAAATTATACAGCCGCTGAAAATAAAACTATCAATGTTACTGTTAATTTAAAGGATGCAATCATCAGCGTAAATAACTCCACTTTGGATTTATTTGTAGATGATAATTTCACTGTTGTTGCTACTACATCTCCTGCTGGTTTGAAGGTCACTTTCGTTCCGGATGATTCTGGTGTTTACATTGTTGATGGAAATGGCAATGTCACCGCTTTGAGGGAGGGTACTGGACATATTCTTGTTAAAGTTGGCGGCGACGGAGTTTACGCTGAAAATACTACTGAAATTACTGTTAGTGTAAGTAAAATACCTACTGAGATTACATTAACAAATGCAACTCTTGATTTGAAAGTTAATGAAATTGTTGACGGTTTGGCGAATCTGACTCCTGCCGATGCAGGCAATTTGACATTCATCTCCAGTGATGAGGATATTGTCTTTGTGGCTGATGGTAGGATTTTAGCTCGTGGTAAAGGTAATGCTAATGTTACCGTTTCATTTGCAGGTAATGATAAGTATGAAGCCGCCTTAAACAGAACAATCTACGTTAATGTTTCATTGAAAGATGCCAGCGTCAGCGTTGAAAATGATACTTTGGAGCTTAAAGTTGATGAAAGGTATGATCTTAATGCAACAGCAGTTCCTAGTTTCCTGAATGTTGAATATGTTTCCAGTAATGAGTCTGTTGCTACTGTTACAGATTACGGCATTGTCACTGCTGTAGGTGAAGGCACAACCACTATTACATTAACTGTTGGAAATGACGTGACTTATGCTGTCAACACAACCAACGTTACTGTGACAGTAAGCAAAATCCCTACTGAAATCACAGTTGATACTACTCCATTAGACTTGTTTGTTGGTGATGAGATTGTTATTGTTGCTAATTTGACTCCTGCTGGTGCAGGCAATGTCACTTTCACATCCAGTGATTATGATGTTGTTGATTTTGATTTTGAAGGCAATGTTATTGCTCAAGGTAAAGGTCAAGCAATTATCACTGTTTCCTTTGCAGGTGATGATAAGTATGCAGCTGCTGAAAACAAGACTATCATTATAAATGTCAGCTTGGATAATGCCAGCGTCACTGTAGATAACAATACTTTGGATTTAAAAGTTGGTGAAACATCTGCAATTAATGCCACCAAACATCCTGACACAATAATGCTCGATATTACATATACATCCAGCAATAACTCTGTTGCTACTGTAGATAAAAAGGGTATTGTTACTGCTGTAGGTGAAGGTACTGCAGTCATTACCGTTGAGGTGGGTGATGATGAAATCTATGCTAAAAATTCAACCACTGTTAATGTAACTGTAAGAAAGATAGCTACTGAAATTGAATCTTCTGCAGTCACAACAGTTTATAACGTTGATAAAAATCTCATTGTCACTTTAAAGGATGCCGACGGCAAGCCAATCAGAGGAGCCAATATAACTGTTGACTTGAACGGTGCTAAAACATACACTACTGATAAAAAAGGTCAGATTACTGTTTCAACCAAAGGTCTTGCTCCTAAAGCATACACTGCTAAAATAACATTCAAAGGTGACAGCAAATATGCTAAATCAACCAAAGATGTTAAAGTTACTGTCAAAAAGGCAACTCCTAAAATAACTGCTAAAGCAAAAACATTCAAGACAACCACTAAAACCAAGAAATATTCAATTGTCTTGAAAAACAATGTTAATAAGCCAATTAAAAAAGCAACAGTGTACTTGAAAGTCAGTGGTAAGACATATAAGGCCACTACAAATTCTAAAGGCAAGGCTACCTTCAAGATCACCAAGCTCAACAAAGCAGGCAAATTCAAGGCAACCATAACCTATAAAGGAAACAAGTACTACAACAAAGCGACCAAAAAAGTAACCATCAAGGTCAAGTCTGTGTGGAAAACAGTTTCAAAAGGAAGCAAAAACTCAGCAATCGTCAAAAAGATCCAACGTGCTTTGAAAAACAATGGATATTATCTTGAATACAATGGCCGTTACCTGAAGGTTGACGGCATCTATTGGGATTATACCGAAATGGCTGTAAAAGAGTTCCAAAACGACAAGGTCCTTAAAGTAACAGGAAAAGTTGACGAAAAAACTGCCAAAAAACTTGGAATAATTAAGTAGGTAAAAACACTACCTACAACCTTTTTTATTTTTTTCATGTACATTTGCGTACTTGATTGCACTATTTTTTATAACTATATTCGTTTACTTTCATGATTGATTATTTATTTGGCTGTTTTTGGAATTAACAATCAAAATATTCATATGTAATTTCGATTATTATGGGATTTGTTATGGTAGTTGAAAATGTTATTATCTAATCTGTGTAAAATAGTATTAGTTAATGCAGAGGAACTTAAATGGAAAGCAAAAATATCATTGTAATTTTAACTTTATTGTGCAAGAATTCTCCGGCTTCTTTAAGCCGGGGATGAATTGCACATTTAGTGGGTTAGTGTCTATATTTTTTTTATGTGGATGGGGTGGTGAGATTAGGTCGAATAAGAAGAGACAATTGCTTGTCTCCCCTCTTCTAAGAACCGTACGTGTCCCTTTTAGGACA